>NZ_JBNZCE010000118.1:0-775 GCF_050589265.1 Actinoplanes sp. G11-F43 | reverse complement strand
GTGCAGCCGGCGTTGTGGGCGGTGATGGTTTCTTTGGCTGCGGTGTGGCGTGCCGCGGGTGTGGAGCCGGATGCGGTGGTGGGTCATTCGCAGGGTGAGATCGCGGCTGCCGCGGTGGCGGGGATCCTGTCGCTGGAGGACGCGGCCAAGGTTGTCGCGCTGCGCAGCCGCGCCCTGAAGGTGCTGGCAGGACGCGGTGGGATGCTGTCGGTCGCCGCGCCGGTCGGCGTGGTCCGCGAGGTGCTCGCCCCGTTCGGTGACCGGTTGTCGGTCGCCGCGGTCAACGGGCCGGCCGCCACCGTGGTGTCCGGTGAGCCGGGCGCCTTG
The DNA here is from genome assembly GCF_050589265.1 of Actinoplanes sp. G11-F43. Lineage (NCBI taxonomy): Bacteria > Bacillati > Actinomycetota > Actinomycetes > Micromonosporales > Micromonosporaceae > Actinoplanes > Actinoplanes sp. G11-F43. The sequence goes on along the minus strand of NZ_JBNZCE010000118.1, from coordinate 448 downwards.
CGCGAGCTGGAGACGGCCTGCGAGGGATCGGTGCGGACCCGGATGATCCCGGTGGACTACGCCTCGCACAGCGCCCAGGTGGAGGAGATCCGGGGGCCGGTCCTCACCGCCCTGGACGGCATCACGCCACGGGAGGCGGCGATCCCGATGGTCTCCGCGATGACCGGGGAGGCGATCACCGGTCCGGAGCTCGACCCGGGCTACTGGTACGAGAGCCTGCGGCGCACCGTCGAGTTCCACAGTGCCGTGCTGACCCTGGCCGCGGCCGGCCACGCCCGCTTCGTCGAGGTGTCGCCGCATCCGGTGCTGACTCCGGCCGTCGCCGACGTCGAGAGTGGCGGCCGGCCGGTGGTCACCGTCGACACGTTGCGTCGTGGTGATGGTGGGGTGGGTCGGTTGTTGCGGTCGTTGGGTGAGGCGTGGGTGTGTGGGTTGTCGGTGGGTTGGG
>NZ_JBNZCE010000117.1:0-800 GCF_050589265.1 Actinoplanes sp. G11-F43 | reverse complement strand
TGGAACCACCACGCCGAACAGCACGCCCGTGCCGCCGCGAAACTCGCCGCCTCCGCCGAGAAGCAGGCCACCGCGGCGAAGACCGCCGCGGCCCGCGCCAAGACCGCCCGCGAACAGGCCCAGGCCGCCGAGCGCACTGCCGCGGCCGAGGCGGCCAAGGTCGCCCAGCAGCGCAGGATCGCCGAGGACCAGGCCGCCGAGGCCGCCCGGCAGCGCAAGATCGCCGATGACGAACGTGCCAACGCCGAGCGCCACCGCGCCGAAGCCGAACGCCAGGCCGTTGTCGCCGCGAGTGCCCGTGCTGAAGCCGACCGGCAGGCCGGGATCGCCGGCCAGTCGCTCGCCAGAGCCGAATCGGCCACCAACGCCGCTGCGGCCGCCGACGACCGGGCCTGGGAGCAGGAGGCCATCGCCAGACAGGCCCGCGACGCGGCCAACTCCGCCGAGCGTGCGGAGCAGACGGCCAAGGCCAAGGCACAGGCGCTGCGTGCCGCCGCGGCGTCGGCGGCCACCGAGGCCGAGAAGCGTGAGGCGCAGGAGCAGGCCACCCTCGCCGACCGGGAGGCTGTCACCGCGGGTAACGCCGCCCGATCCGCTCGGGCGTCCGCGAACACCGCCACCGGCGCGGCGGCGAACTCCCGGGCCGCCGCGACCCGGGCGCAGTCCGCCGCCGATCGGGCCCAGGCCGCCGCGGAGAAGGCCCAGGCCGCGGCCCGGTCCGCCGACGCGGCAGCCGACAAGGCCGAGTCCGGTGCCCGCGCGACCCATGCCGCCCGGGTGCTGGCCGACTCCAAGGCCGC
>NZ_JBNZCE010000115.1:0-1435 GCF_050589265.1 Actinoplanes sp. G11-F43 | reverse complement strand
GTCGTTGCCGGGTTCGATGCTGATCTCGCGGGCGGCTTTGATCTTGTCCGGGATGCTGGTGGGCAGCCCGTCGTCCTCGATCGGATCGGCCTGAGCGGCCACCGTCGCGACGGCCTGCGACGGAGCGGCCTGCCGGGTGGCCGCCTGTGGCGTTCCCGGTTCGCCGGTGACGGTCGGGGCGGGCGCCGGCACCGGGCCCGGTGGGGTGACCGCGACGGCCGGGCTGGTGATCAGGGTCACGAGGGCGGCGGCCGTGACGGCGATGAGCAGCCCGCGGACGGCGTGTGGTCGCCTGCTGGAGTTGTGCATGTAATCCCCGTTGGTAAGTGAGTGAACGTGCTGGTGCCGCCGAAGGCAGAGAGGGCGGCGGTGGCATGCGAGAACGCGGTGGTGTTCTCGGCCTGGAAGCGCGAACGGTACGGATCTCGTACAAGGGCGTCAATGGCACGGCCTGACGCATTAATGGCAAAGTAATGATCTTAATAAATCTGGAAATGTTTTTCTCAGGTTGACCGGGCGGGGTGGCGAGCCGGTTCGAGGTCGTGTTAGATCAAGCCAGGATTCGGTGAACGTGAATGAAGCACGTTCGCCGCCGTCGATCCGGCCGTTGCCGATACCTCCTGCTGTCCGACCTACCGGGTGCTGGCCCGGGTGGGTGCGGGAGTCCATGGCGACTGCTGCTCGACGGGATTCTGTGAATCACGGGGGATAATTGAATGAATTCTCGACCGACGGCCCTCGGGGGCCGTTTTCTGGCTGCCCTGGTAATAGTTCCCAGCCTGTTGGCGGCGGGCCCGGTGCCGGTCTGGGCGGCCTCACCACCATCGGTGGTGAGGGCTGCGGCGGTGGATCCGGCGGCTGCTGATCTGAAGTACGTGACCTATCTGGCGTTGTATGACACCCGGGCGTTGGTGCGGGTCGCGGCGCGGAACGCGATCACGGTGGAGGCGCGTCTGGTGAAGGCGGCGGTGGCCCGGTTCTTGAAGTCGGAGATGCCGTTCGCGGTGAGTTACGCGCGGGAGCAGAACGCGGCGAACGCTGATTTCGCCGAGCGGATCCTGGCCACGCACACCGTGGAGTTCGCGCCGGAGGTGCACGCCGCCGCGCAGTTCGCGTTGTCGAAGGGTGCCGCGGCGCTGGACGTGTTCGCCAGGACCGGCTATGCCGAGGCGAAGCTGCGGGATCGGGTGGCGCGGGAGGCGGTGGGTGAGCAGGCGGCGGCGTTGCGGGCCGAGGACCGGGCGTTCGTGGCCGGGCTGCGGGACACCGATCCCGGGATGAACGTGCGGGCCGCGGCCGGTCACGCGGTGCGCGCGGACGGCTCAGACGCCGATGTGGTGGAGTTCTTCGCCTACGACTGGGCTGCCGCGGCGGCGGTGGATCTGGAGATCCTGAAGGTGCGCTGCGCGGACGCTGACATGGTGGGCCGGTCGAA
>NZ_JBNZCE010000114.1:0-1258 GCF_050589265.1 Actinoplanes sp. G11-F43 | reverse complement strand
GTGGTGCAGCCGGCGTTGTGGGCGGTGATGGTGTCGCTGGCTGCGGTGTGGCGTGCTGCCGGTGTGGAGCCGGATGCGGTGGTGGGTCATTCGCAGGGTGAGATCGCGGCTGCTGCGGTGGCGGGCATTCTGTCGTTGGAGGACGCGGCGAAGGTTGTCGCGTTGCGTAGTCGCACCCTGGCGGCGTTGGCGGGTCATGGCGGGATGCTGTCGATCGCGGAGCCGGTGGACGCGGTCCGGGGCAGGATTGCCTCCTTTGGTGATCGTCTGTCGATCGCTGCGGTGAACGGTCCGTCGGCGACGGTGGTTTCCGGTGAGCCGGGAGCGCTGCACGAGTTGCAGGCCGCGTGTGGTGATGCGGTGCGAACCCGGTTGATCCCGGTGGATTACGCCTCGCATGGTCCGCAGGTCGAGCAGCTGCGGGACGAGATCTTGACCGTGCTGGACGGGATCGTTCCTGGGCGTGCCGCGATCCCGATGGTGTCGGCGCTGACCGGGCAGTGGCTGTCAGGTCCGGAGTTGGACGCCGACTACTGGTACTCGTCACTCCGGGAGACCGTCGAGTTCGACAGGGCCGTGAAAGCGCTGACCGATTCCGGTCACGGCGTGTTCGTTGAGTGTTCTCCGCATCCGGTGTTGATCCAGGCTGTCGACGCCGCTGTCACTGTGGGCAGTCTTCGTCGTGATGACGGTGGCGCGCAGCGTCTGATGGCGTCGTTTGCTGAGGCGTTCGTCAACGGTGTCGCCGTTGACTGGTCGGTGGTGCTGGGCGGGGGGAGAACGGTCTGTCTACCGACGTATGCGTTCCAGCGTCGGTTCTTCTGGCCGAGTGCTCAGCAGGCTGCGCGGGTTGCTGAGGGTGATGCCGAGTTCTGGGCTGCTGTCGAGGGTGGTGATCTGGTCGAGTTCGCTGCCAGGTTGAACGTTGACAGTGCCGGTTTGGGCGATGTGTTGCCGGTGCTGGCTGATTATCGGCGGCGTAGCCACGCCGATGCTGCGGTGGCTGATTGGCGTTATCGGGTGAGCTGGGTTCCGGTGACGGAGTCCTCGGTGGCGTTGTCGGGCAGGTGGCTGGTCCTCGGCGCTGGTACCGACGCCGACACGGTCAGGGCGACATTGGCAGAGCGTGGCGCCGAGGTTCTTCGCGATACCGGCCAGGCGGACATCACGGGTGTGGTGTCGGTGTTGCCCGAGGGTCCGGCGGCGATCGCGGAGTTGATCCGGGAGTTGGGTGCTGCTGGTGTGGTGGCTCCGTTGT
>NZ_JBNZCE010000113.1:0-1065 GCF_050589265.1 Actinoplanes sp. G11-F43 | reverse complement strand
CACAGCCGCGGCGTAATCAGACGTGGTGGCACCCACGAACACCCCGGTGCCGGACCCCTTCAACGAAGCCGGATCGATACCCGACCGCTCAATCGCCTCCCACGACGTCTCCAACAACAACCGCTGCTGCGGATCCATCGCCAAAGCCTCACGCGGACTGATCCCGAAGAACTCCGCATCGAACTCTCCAGCCGCCCTGATGAACCCGCCCTCGGTCACATATGTGGATCCCTCGGCGTCCGGATCGGCGTCGAACAGCGCCGCCGCGTCCCAGCCACGATCCGCCGGGAAACCCGAGATCGCGTCACCACCATTGACCAGCAACTCCCACAACTCTTCGGGGCTGCTGACCCCACCCGGATACCGGCAGGCCATGCCGACGATCGCGATCGGCTCGGTCGGCGCCTGCGACACCGTCGTGGTGACCTGCTTCACCGCCGAACCCAGCAGCCGGGAGAGGATCTCCTCGGCCAGAGCCGTCGGGTTGGGGTAGTCGAAAACGATGGTGGCGGGCAGGCGGACCCCGGTGGCCGCGTTGAGCCGGTTACGCAGCTCGACGGCGGTCAGCGAGTCGAAACCGACGTCCCGGAACGCCCGCTCCGCCGGGACCTCCTCCCCCACGCCGTATCCCAGCACCGCGGCGGCATGTGAACGGACCAGCTCGATCACCACACGCCGGCGCTCGGTGGCGGACATCACGATGAGCAGGGACGCGTATTCGCCGCGGTCATCCGTCTCCGCAGCGGTGTCCGTCTCCCGGGCCTCGGCAATCGTGTCCAGCAGCGGACGGGGACGGGCCAGCCGGAAGACCGGAGCGAATCGTTCCCATTCCACGTCGGCGACGGCGATGAACGTCTCGTCCTCGGCCAGGATCTCACCCAGCGCGGTCAGTGCCCTGTCGGTGTCCAGGAAGTTCATGCCCTGCCGGCGCAAACGACTCGGCGTGACCGCACCCGCGCCCTGCGCCATCGCCGCATCGACGGCATCCCAATCGCGGCTATCCCACACACCCCACGCGATCGACGTCGCGGGAAGACCCCTCGCCCGCCGCTGCTCAGCGAACCC
>NZ_JBNZCE010000112.1:0-2856 GCF_050589265.1 Actinoplanes sp. G11-F43 | reverse complement strand
TACGCCGCGGCTGTGGGTGGGGAGCCGGACGTTCAGGCGCATCTGATCACCGGAAGCGCGTTGAGTGTGCTGTCCGGCCGGATCTCGTACGTGCTGGGCCTGGTCGGTCCGGCCATCTCGATCGACTCGGCGTGTTCCTCCTCGCTGGTGGCGTTGCATCAGGCGGTGTCGGCGCTACGTGGTGGCGAGTGTTCGATGGCGCTGGCCGGTGGTGTGATGGTGATGGCCGATCCGAGCGAGTTCGTCGGTTTCTCCCGGTTGCGGGCGCTGTCTTCCGACGGCCGTTGCCGGGCGTTCGGTGACGGCGCGGACGGCATGGGTATCGCCGAGGGTGCCGGCATGGTGATGCTGGAGCGGCTCTCCGACGCGCAGCGCAACGGCCATGAGGTGCTGGCGGTGATCCGCGGCAGCGCGGTCAACCAGGACGGTGCGTCCAACGGGCTGTCGGCGCCGAACGGTCCGTCGCAGCAGCGTGTGATCCGTGCCGCTCTGGCGAACGCGCAGGTCAACGCTGCTGATGTGGATGTGGTGGAGGCGCACGGCACCGGCACTTCGCTGGGTGATCCGATCGAGGCGCAGGCGCTGCTGGCGACCTACGGTCAGGAGCGGCCGGGTGCGGATCGGCCGTTGTGGCTGGGGTCGATCAAGTCGAACATCGGTCATGCGCAGCAGGCCGCGGGTGTGGCCGGTGTGATCAAGATGGTGATGGCCATGCGGCACGGTCTGTTGCCGCAGACGTTGCACGCTGAGACGCCGTCGTCTCACGTCGACTGGTCGGCGGGCAACATCGAGTTGTTGTCGCAGGCTCGGGAGTGGCCGGCTGGTGAGCGGGTGCGTCGGGCTGGTGTGTCGGCGTTCGGGATCAGTGGCACCAATGCGCATGTGATTCTGGAGGAGGCTCCGGAGCCCACTGCGGTGTTCTCTTCGGCCGAGGTTCTGCCGGTGGTGGCCGCGGATCTTTCGGTGTGGCCGATCTCCGGTCGTAGCACGGCGGCTTTGGCCGGGCAGGCGGGCCGTCTGCGGGAGCATCTGGTGGCTCGTCCGGAGTTGCCGGTCGGTGATGTGGCGTGGTCGTTGGCCACGACACGGTCGGTCTTCGATCACCGGGCTGTGATCCTCGGCGTCGAGCATGACGAGATGCTGGCCGGCCTGGTCTCATTGGCCACGGATCAACCCGCTCCCGGCGTGGTGACCGGTCAGGTCGTTCCGGGTGGTGTCGGTCGGACGGTGTTCGTGTTCCCGGGTCAGGGCTCGCAGTGGGTCGGCATGGGCCGGGAGTTGGCCGACTCATCCCCGGTGTTCGCGGCGAGGCTGGCTGAGTGTGCGGCGGCTTTGGAGCCGTTCGTGGACTGGCGACTTGATGACGTACTGGCTGGTCGTCATGGTTTTGAATCTGCTGATGTGGTCCAGCCGGCGTTGTGGGCGGTCATGGTTTCCCTTGCCGCGGTGTGGCGTGCCGCCGGTGTCCAGCCGGATGCGGTGGTGGGTCATTCGCAGGGTGAGATCGCGGCTGCTGCGGTGGCGGGGATTCTGTCGTTGGAGGACGCGGCGAAGGTTGTCGCGTTGCGGAGTCGGGCTTTGACGGTTCTCGCCGGTCATGGCGGGATGCTGTCGATCGCGGAGTCGGTGGCGGTGGTGCGTGACCGGATCGCCGGGTTCGGTGATCGTCTGTCGATTGCTGCGGTGAATGGTCCGTCGGCGACGGTGGTTTCCGGTGAGCCCGGGGCGCTGGACGAGTTGCAGGCGGCCTGTGGCGATGCGGTGCGGACCCGGTTGATTCCGGTGGATTACGCCTCGCACGGTCCGCAGGTGGAGCAGTTGCGTGCGGAGATTCTGGCTGCCCTGGACGAGATCGTGCCGCGTCCCGGAGCGATGCCGATGGTGTCGGCGTTGACCGGGGAGTGGCTGGCTGGTCCGGAGTTGGATGCCGGCTACTGGTACTCGTCGTTGCGGGAGACGGTGGAGTTCGACCGGGCTGTGAGGGTGCTGACCGATTCCGGTCACGGCGTGTTCGTGGAGGTCTCGCCGCATCCGGTGTTGATCCCGGCTGTTGACGCCGCTGTCACGGTGGGCAGTCTTCGTCGTGATGACGGTGGTGTGCGGCGTCTGATGGCGTCGTTTGCTGAGGCGTTCGTCAACGGTGTCGCCGTTGACTGGTCGAAGGTGCTGGGCGGGGGGAGAACGGTCTGTCTACCGACGTATGCGTTCCAGCGTCGGTTCTTCTGGCCGAGTGCTCAGGAACCAGCGGGTATGCGGGGCGCCCCGGAGGCTGATGCCGAGTTCTGGGCTGCTGTCGAGGGTGGTGATCTGGTCGAGTTCGCTGCCAGGTTGAACGTTGACAGTGCCGGTTTGGGCGATGTGTTGCCGGTGCTGGCTGATTATCGGCGGCGCCGTCAGTCCGATGCTGCGGTGGCTGATTGGCGTTATCGGGTGAGCTGGGTTGCGGTGGTGGAGTCCTCGGCGGCGGTGCTGTCCGGTAAGTGGCTGGTCGTCGGTGACGGTGCGGGGGTTGTTGGTTCGGTCTTGGCGCAGCGCGGCGCCGAAGTCGTTGATGACATCGGCCAGGCGGACATCACGGGTGTGGTGTCGGTGCTGCCCGAGGGTCCGGCGGCGATCGCGGAGTTGATCCGGGAGCTGGCTGCTGCCGGTGTGGTGGCTCCGTTGTGGGTGTTGACGCGTGGTGCGGTCGGCACCGGTGTCAACGATCCGGTGACTGCCGTGGATCAGGCGCAGGTGTGGGGTCTGGGTGTGGTGGCCGCTTTGGAACTCGGTGACCGCTGGGGTGGCCTGATCGATCTGCCGGTAGTGCTGGATGGTCGTGCCGGTTCGAGGTTGGTGTCGGTGCTGGCCGGTGGT
>NZ_JBNZCE010000111.1:0-866 GCF_050589265.1 Actinoplanes sp. G11-F43 | reverse complement strand
CCCTCGACTGCGTTTATGGGCAGATGCCCTAGTAAATTTGTGTATCGAGAACAGCGTGTGTCGGAGCAGGGCCACTCGGGCCTCGGTAACCCGCCGCCGTACTGGAAGGAATGATCCGTGACTACAGGACCGCAGGACGGCGGCTCCAGCCACCGCGACGACGATCGTCGTTCCGGAGGCGGTCGCGACGGAAGTGGCGACGGGCGGCGTGGTGACCGTGGCGGCTACCAGGGCGGTGACCGCGGCGGCTTCCGTGGCGGAGACCGTGACCGGGGTGGCGACCGTGGCGGCTCGCGTGGTGGTTACCAGGGTGGTGGCGACCGTGGTGGATTCCGTGGAGGTGACCGGGACCGCGGTGGCGACCGTGGCGGGTACCAGGGCGGCGACCGTGGTGGATTCCGCGGTGGCGACCGGGACCGTGGCGGTGACCGGCCGGGCTATCAGGGCGGTGGCGACCGCGGTGGGTTCCGCGGTGGCGACCGCGATCGTGGGGGCTACCAGGGTGGCGGCGATCGGGGCGGCTTCCGGCGCGACGACCGTGGCGGCGCCGGCGGAGACCGTGGTGGCTTCCGTGGCGACCGTGGCGTAGAGCGCGGCGGCTACCAGGGTGGCGGTGACCGCGGTGGGTTCCGTGGTGGCGACCGGGACCGTGGGGGCTACCAGGGTGGCGGCGACCGGGGTGGATTCCGCGGTGGCGACCGTCGTCCGAGTGGTGACCGGCCCGGTTATCAGGGTGGCGGTGACCGTGGTGGTTTCCGTGGGGGTGACCGCCCGCAGGGTGGTGGCTTCCGTGGTGACCGTCCGGGCGGTGACCGTCCGGGTTACCAGGGCGGAGACCGTCGTCCGAGTGGTGACCGGCCCGGTTA
>NZ_JBNZCE010000110.1:0-1366 GCF_050589265.1 Actinoplanes sp. G11-F43 | reverse complement strand
CATCACCGCCCACAACGCCGGCTGCACCACATCAGCGGACTCAAAACCATGACGACCAGCCAGTACGTCATCCAGCTGCCAGTCCACGAACGGCTCCAAAGCCGCCCCACACTCGGCCAACCGCGCCGCGAACACCGGCGACTCCCCAGCCAACTCCCGGCCCATGCCGATCCACTGCGAGCCCTGACCCGGGAACACGAACACCGTCCGCCCGACACCACCCGGAACGACCTGACCGGTCACCACACCAGCCGCCGGCTGACCCGTCGCCACCGACACCAAACCATCGGGATCCGCACCGATCACCACCGCACGGTGATCGAACACCGACCGCGATGTCGCCAGCGACCACGCCACATCCTCAGCAGGCAGTTCGGGCCGGGCCACCAGGTGCTCCCGCAGACGACCGGCCTGCTCCGCAAGCGCCACCGCCGTCCGACCGGAGATCGGCCACACCGGAACACCCGCCGTGAGAACTGACGGCACCACAACCGGAGCCGACACCTCGACGGTAGACGGTGCCTCTTCCAGGATCATGTGCGCGTTGGTGCCACTGATCCCGAACGCCGACACACCAGCCCGGCGCACCCGCTCACCGGCCGGCCACTCCCGCGCCTGCGACAACAACTCGACATGACCCGACGACCAGTCGACATGAGACGACGGCGTCTCAGCGTGCAACGTCTGCGGCAACAGACCGTGCCGCATGGCCAGCACCATCTTGATCACACCGGCCAAACCCGCGGCCTGCTGCGCATGACCGATATTGGACTTGATCGACCCCAGCCGCAACGGCCGGTCGACAGTCCGGCCCTGTCCATACGTGGCCAGCAACGCACCAGCCTCGATCGGGTCGCCGAGAGACGTTCCCGTGCCGTGTGCCTCGACCACGTCCACGTCCACGGCGTCCACCTGGGCGTTCGCCAAAGCGGCACGGATCACCCGCTGCTGCGACGGACCGTTCGGCGCGGACAGGCCGTTGGAGGCACCGTCCTGGTTGACCGCGCTACCCCGGATGACGGCAAGCACCTCATGACCGTTGCGCTGCGCGTCCGAGAGCCGCTCCAGCATCACCATGCCGGCGCCCTCGGCCATGCCCATGCCGTCCGCACCGTCACTGAACGCCTTGCAACGGCCGTCGGAGGACAGCGCCCGCATCCGGGAGAAGCCGACGAACTCCATCGGGTCGGCCATCACCATCACGCCACCGGCCAGCGCCATCGAACATTCACCGGAGCGGAGTGCCGACACCGCCTGATGCAACGCGACAAGAGACGAGGAACAGGCGGTGTCCACCGAGATCGCCGGACCGACCAGACCCAGGGTGTACGAGATCCGACCCGACAACACACTCAACGCGTTACCG
>NZ_JBNZCE010000109.1:0-893 GCF_050589265.1 Actinoplanes sp. G11-F43 | reverse complement strand
GCAAGAATCCGTGCCGAGTGCCGGGCACCGTTCGCCGCGGCGGCCATCGCGTTGGAGGCCTGCTGCAGGGCGCGAACGCCCTCCCCGTGTGCCGCCAACAGCCGACGGCGAGCCTCCGAGGCACGCGCCGACTTCTGCGCCAGCTCGGACAGGTCCTCCGCCGCCTTGTTCCGCTCCTCCAGGTCCTTCAGATACTGCTCACGCTCAGCGGCATCCGCGCGTGCCGCGGTCAGGTAACCACCGTCGAGGAACATGTTGATCGCCGTGTCGTCACCGGCGAAAGCCGCCTCGGCGGCACGCTTCACGTGAGACTCCGCCGGAGCCATCACAGCGATCAGACGCACCCGCTCGCGCAACGTCGCCGCACGCTCAGCGGCATCCTCAGTCCGCTTCCGATCACGATCCCGGGCGATCTCCGCGCCATAGGCCAGGAACGCCGCCCGATCACTGTCACTGCCGGCCAGAACCCGCTCGACCTCGGCGTTGAAATACGGGCCACCCGTACCCCTCAACGCCTTGACCGCCGCCAGATTTTCGGCGGCCTCCTGCTTCTTCCGGGCCGCCACCTGCTTATCCAACGCGGGCTTGTCGACCATCGCGAACTTCTGGATGACCACCGGATCACCGGTCGCCAACGCCGCCAGCGCCGCGTCCCGCACCTCCGGCTCCGCAGTGAACTCCGCGACATCCGCGACGGCCTTGCGCCACCGCTCCGCCATGGTGTCCACACCGGTCGAGCCGTTCCACGACTCGGTCACCAACTCCGGGACCTCGATCTCCGGACGCGGTTCCGCAGTCGAGGCGGGCGCCGGGGTGGGGTCGGCGGCGAGGGCTGGTGGGGCGTGGAGTCCGGCGCCGAGGACAGTAGCTGCCAGCACCGATATCAGGGCAGC
>NZ_JBNZCE010000011.1:0-119463 GCF_050589265.1 Actinoplanes sp. G11-F43 | reverse complement strand
GGTTGCTGGTTTGTTCTGCTGATGGCTGTTTCGGTGGTCATAGCGGAGGGGAAACGCCCGGTTACATTCCGAACCCGGTAGCTAAGCCCTCCAGCGCCGATGGTACTGCACTCGGGAGGGTGTGGGAGAGTAGGACGCCGCCGGACTCAACTTGTGGAAAGGCCCACCCGGGTTATCGGGTGGGCCTTTCTGCATTTCCAGAGAATGCGCTGTCGGCGTCTTCTGGATATGCGGCCGGCGGACTGTGGTCCGGGCCGGGGCTGTTGATGACCCCGGCATTGTGAGGACCCCGGCGGAAGGCTTCTGGTGGGTGCGCGGCGGGATTCGGTGTGCGGCGGGATTCGGTGTGCGGCGCAGGGGCTTTTGTGGGGCGTACCGCAATCAGCTTCTTGTTTGGATCGCTGACCGCAACTCGCGCATCAGCGGTGCGGCCTCGGCCTCCGTGCGGTCGGCGAACATCGCCAGGGCCAGGCTTCCGTGGTCCGCCCAGCCGCAGACCGTCAGGTCGCCGTCGGCGGATTTGGCCACGCCGCATTTCATCGTGCCGCCGAAATCGCCGGCGTCCACCTCCTTGAGGCCGGACACGCCGCTCTCGTCGTCGCTGACCAAGTCGAACGCCGAGTCCAGGTCGCTGCCGGGGGACCACAGCAGGGTGGTTCCGCCGAAGAACAGGACAGTGCGCTCGTCGGGGCTCGTGTAGACCCCACCGACCGACTTGTCCATGCTGATCTCCGCGGACAGGGCCGTCTGCAGATAGTCGGAGGTGGCGGTGGCCTGCTCGCTGTCGTCCAAGGTGAGCGGGCCGATCGTGGCGGGCGTGGCCAGGTTGGTGTGGCGCTGGGAATTCACCTGGTAGCCGAACCAGCCGACCGTGCCCAGACCGGCCAGCGCCACCGCCAGCAGGGAGCCGAGGACCACGGTGCGGGCCTTACGGTTCGGAGCCGGCTCAGCGGGCTCGTCACTCGGCGCATCGGAGATCCGGAACGCGGTGTCGCCGTCGTCCGCGGTGATCTCGAACGGGACCTCGGCGGGCTGACCGGCGCCGGCACCGAAATGCGGCTGACCGGGGCCGGCGTCGACCTGTGGCTCGGCAGGCCCGTCAAGGCTGGTGGCAGGCGAGGGCTCGCTGACGGAAGGCGAGGGCTCGCTGCTGCCAGACCGGGAATCACCGGTGCCAGACGGGGATTCGCTGCCGGCGGGGGAGGGCTCGGTGGCGGGCGAGGGCTCGTCCTGGCCCCGGTCCTGGCCTGGGGCCGGGTCGGTGGAGTGAGGAGTCTGCTGGCCACGATCCGACATCAGGTGAGCCTATCTCGCTGCCGCCAGGCCGTTCGATCTGGCCGGACGGCGTTTCCGAGCCGAGGTGGATGTGGTGAAGGGGGAGGTGAGCGGTGTGAAGAGTGGGAAGGCGGGCGCGGCGCGGGGTCCTCGGATGAGCGGACGGTGAGGGGCGCGGAGGGTGGGAGGCGGGCGAGGTGCAGGGCCCGAGCCGGGTGGGGTGAAGAGGGCGCCGGGCGGGGTGGAGGAAGAGCCGAGGGGCGTTCGAAAGGGCAGGCCGACGGTGGGGCCCGGCTGGTGGGCCACGTGGGTGGTGCGAATTCGTTGGTACGCGGCGGGATCCGTAGACTTGTCGGGTGACCGATGAGACCGAACCCCGTACCCCCGACAGCCGGCCCACCGGTGGCCTCTCCGCCCAGTACCAGCCGGGCGAGGTAGAGCAGCGGCGGTACGAGCGGTGGGTATCGGAGGGTTACTTCACCGCGGACCCGAAGAGTGACAAGCCGCCGTTCACGATCGTGATCCCGCCGCCCAACGTGACCGGCTCGCTGCACGTGGGTCACGCCCTCGACCACACCATCCAGGACACCCTGGTCCGGCTCAAGCGGATGCAGGGCTTCGAGGTGCTGTGGCTGCCCGGCATGGACCACGCCGGCATCGCGACGCAGAACGTGGTGGAGCGGCAGCTCGCCGCACAGCAGCTGTCCCGGCACGATCTGGGCCGGGAGAAGTTCGTCGAGCGGGTCTGGGAGTGGAAGGCCGAGTCCGGCGGCGCGATCCTCGGCCAGATGAAGCGGCTGGGTGACTCCGTCGACTGGTCCCGTGAGCGGTTCACCATGGACGAGGGTCTGTCCCGCGCGGTGCAGACGATCTTCAAGAAGATGTACGACGACGGCCTGATCTACCGGGCCAACCGGATCATCAACTGGTGTCCGCGCTGTCTGACCGCGCTCAGCGACATCGAGGTGGAGCACACCGAGGACGAGGGTGAGCTGGTCTCGATCCGGTACGGCGACGGGGCGAACTCGATCGTCGTCGCCACCACTCGTGCCGAGACGATGCTCGGCGACACCGCGGTGGCCGTGCACCCCGACGACGAGCGGTACCAGCACCTGATCGGCACCGAGGTGGAGCTGCCGCTGACCGGCCGGCGCATCCCGATCGTGGCGGACGAGCACGTCGACCCGTCGTTCGGCACCGGCGCGGTCAAGGTGACCCCGGCGCACGACCCGAACGACTTCGAGATCGGCCAGCGGCACAACCTGCCCAGCCCGGCGATCATGGACGAGCGTGCGGTGATCACGGTGCCCGGGCCGTTCCAGGGCCTGGACCGGTACGAAGCCCGCCCGGCGATCGTGGCGGCACTGCGCGAGCAGGGCCGGATCGTCGCCGAGAAGCGGCCCTACCTGCACTCGGTGGGTCACTGCTCGCGGTGCAAGACGACCGTGGAGCCGCGGCTGTCGCTGCAGTGGTTCGTCAACACGGCACCGCTGGCGAAGGCGGCCGGGGACGCGGTCCGCGACGGCCGGGTCAAGATCGAGCCGGCTGAGCTGTCGAAGCGGTACTTCGCCTGGGTCGACAACATGCACGACTGGTGCATCTCGCGTCAGCTGTGGTGGGGGCACCGCATCCCGGTGTGGTACGGCCCCGAGGGCCAGATCGTGTGCGTCGGCCCGGACGAGCAGCCGCCCACCGGCGAGGGCTGGCACCAGGACGAGGACGTGCTGGACACCTGGTTCTCCTCCGGCCTGTGGCCGTTCTCCACGCTGGGCTGGCCCGAGCAGACCCCGGAGCTGGAGAAGTTCTATCCGACCAGCGTGCTGGTGACCGGCTACGACATCCTGTTCTTCTGGGTCGCCCGGATGATGATGTTCGGGCTGTACGCGATGGACGGCAGGCAGCCGTTCGACGTGGTCAACCTGCACGGCATGGTGCGCGACCAGTTCGGCAAGAAGATGTCGAAGTCGTTCGGCAACGTGGTCGACCCGCTCGACTGGATCGAGCGGTACGGCGCCGACGCCACCCGCTTCACCCTGGCCCGCGGCGCCAACCCCGGCTCCGACGTGCCGATCAGCGAGGAGTGGTGCCAGGGCTCCCGCAACTTCTGCAACAAGCTGTGGAACGCCACCCGCTTCGCGCTGATGAACGGGGCGACCACCGCCGGGGACCTGCCGCCCGCGTCCGAACTGTCGGCGATCGACAAGTGGATCCTGTCCCGCCTCCAGCACGTGACCGCCGAGGTGGACGGATACTTCGCGGCGTACGAGTATGCGAAGGTCTGTGACGCCCTCTACCACTTCGCGTGGGACGACGTCTGCGACTGGTACCTGGAGCTGAGCAAGCCGGTGCTCGCCGCCGGCAGCCGGACCACCCAGCGGGTCCTCGGGCACGTGCTCGACCAGCTGCTGCGCCTGCTGCACCCGGTCATCCCGTTCGTCACCGAGGAGTTGTGGACCGCGCTCACCGGCGGGCAGACCGTGATGACGGCCGCCTGGCCGGCCGTCGACCAGGCGCTCGTCGACGACGCCGCCGAAGAAGAGCTGGCCGCCCTGCAGAAGGTGGTCACCGAGGTCCGGCGGTTCCGCTCCGACCAGGGGCTCAAGCCGAGTCAGCGGGTCACCGCCGCGCTCACCGGCCTGGGCAACGTCGGCATCGGCGCGCACGAGCCGCTGATCCGTTCGCTGGCCCGGCTGGACGCGCCCGGCGCCGACTTCGCCACCACCGCCACCCTCGCGGTGACCGGTGGCATCACCGTCGACCTGGACACCCGTGGCGCCATCGACGTGGCGGCCGAACGGGCCCGCCTGGAGAAGGACCAGGCCGCCGCCGAGAAGGAGGCCGGCCAGTGCCGGGCCAAACTCGGCAACGAGGCCTTCGTCGGCAAGGCGCCGGAAGCCGTGGTCGCGAAGATCAAGGACCGGCTGGCCACCGCCGAGGCCGACCTGGTCCGGATCGCCGCCGCGCTCGAGGCACTGCCCGCCTCATGAGCAGCGAATACGAAGAGGTGGAAGCCGCGCTGAACGAGCGCGGCTTCACCCGCATGGTCTTCGACATGCAGAAGATCCGGGACCTGATGGACGTGCTGGGCAGCCCGCAGCGGGCCTACCCGGCGATCCACCTGACCGGTACGAACGGCAAGACCAGCACGGCCCGGATGATCGACTCGCTGTTGCGGGCGCACGGGCTGCACACCGGCCGGTACACCAGCCCGCACCTGGAGACGGTTCGCGAACGGATCAGCCTCGACGGCGAGCCGGTGTCCGAGGAGCGGCTGGTCACGACGTACCGGGAAATCGGTCCGTTGGCTGATCTGATCGACGCGCGCAACCCCGAACCGCTCACCTATTTCGACATGACGACCGCCATGGCGTACGCCGCGTTCGCCGACGCCCCGGTCGACATCGCCGTCGTCGAAGTCGGGCTCGGCGGTGAGGAGGACGCCACCAACGTCATCGACGCCGGTGTCTGCGTGCTCACCCCGATCGGGCTCGACCACACCGAATGGCTCGGCGACACCATCGAGGACATCGCCTGGCACAAGGTGGGCATCATCCACCACGGCGCCACCGTCGTCACCGCCCTCCAGAACGAGGAGGCGATGCGGCCCATCCTGGAACGCTGCGCCGACATGGGCGCCACCCTGGCCCGGGAGGGCAGCGAGTTCGGGGTCGTCGAACGGACCCAGGCGGTCGGCGGGCAGGTGCTCGTCCTGCAGGGCCTCGGCGGCGTCTACGAGGAGGTGTTCCTGCCGCTGTTCGGCGCACACCAGGCGCAGAACGCCGCGCTCGCGCTCGCCGCCGTCGAAGCGTTCCTCGGCGCCGGGCCCGGCAAGATGCTGGACATCGAACTGATCCGGGAAGGGTTCGCCTCCACCGACTCGCCCGGCCGCCTCGAACGCGTCCGCAGCGCCCCCGCCATCCTGCTCGACGGCGCGCACAACCCGCACGGGATGGCCGCCACCGTCACCGCGCTGGAAGAGGAGTTCAGCTTCCGGCACCTGGTGGCCGTCGTGTCGGTGCTCGGCGACAAGGACGCGACCGGGCTGCTCGACCTGCTCGAACCGGTCGCCGCCCGGATCGTCGTCACCCAGAACAGCTCGCCCCGGGCGATGCCCGCCGACGAGCTGGGCCGACTCGCCATCGCGGTGTTCGGTGAGGACCGGGTGACCGTCGCGGCCACCATGCCGGACGCCATCGAAGAAGCGGTGGTCCAGGCCGAAGAGGACGCCTCCGGAGAACTCAGCGGAGTCGGCGTGCTGATCACCGGGTCGGTGGTGACCGTCGCTGACGCGCGGAAGCTGCTCAAACGATGACCGAACCGAAACCCTCCGGGCTCAAGAACCCAGCCGCCGCCGTACGGGGTCTGGGCGCGGCCACCCTCGGATTCGAAGTGATCGTGCTCCTGCTCATGCTGGCGCCGCTGAAGAAACTCGCCGGCGACCAGAGCGGCCCGCCGATGATCGCGGTCCTCATGCTGACCGTGATCGCGGCCGTCCTCACCGGGATGATGAAACGCGACTGGGCGTGGACCGCCGGAACCGTCCTCCAGGTCGCCCTGCTCCTCGGCGGGTTCCTGCACTGGACGCTCGCCGCGGTCGGCGTGATCTTCGGGCTGGCCTGGGTGTACGCCCTGCACGTCCGGCGCAGCATCCTCGGCTGAACCCCCGGGCGGCCATCGAGCCGCCCGGGGCCCTCTCGATCAGGGGATCGCCCGCCACTGGGTGATGGCGATGTTGTGGTTGTCCGGGTCACGGAACGTCGCCGACCACAACTCCAGCTTGTCGCCACGGTTCACCGGCCTCGGCGAGTGGACGAACTTGACACCCTTGTCACGCAGTTCGGCGTGCACCGCCTCGATGTCGCCGACCTCCAGGTTCAGGTAGATCAGGCGGCCCGCCTCGGATGTCGGATTGTGCACCGTCCGCAACACCAGCCGAGTGTCGCCGGACGCCAGCACCGCGCTGCCGTCCCCGTTGTCGATCTCGTGGAAGCCGAGAACGTCCCGGTAGAACCGGGTCGACCGCTCCAGCTCGGTGACCAGCACCGTGATGCCGACACCGTGGATCGCGCCGGCCGGGCCGGGCCGGGCACTGGGGTACGCGGTGATCACGTCGCCGGCGTGCTCGTCCGGCTGCCGGCGGCTGAAGTCACCCCACGGGCCGGACTTCCCGTCGTCCTCGGCGTCCTCGAAGTGGGTGGTCTCGAACGCGTCCGGGGAGACCGCGGCCCGGCCCACCGCCACCCCGATGATGCCGTCCCGCAGCGCCGACGGGCGCGGCGTCTCCGGATCCGTGACAGGTTTCGGTTCCGGCCTGGCGACCGGCTTCGGCCTGGCGACCGGCTTCGGCTCAGTGACCGGCTTCGGCTCAGTGACCGGCGGCGCGATGATCCCCTCCGCCCGGGCCGCGGCGGCCCGGGGCTTGCTTTCCGGGGTACGGTCCGGGTTGCCCACGATCGGCAGATCGCCACCGATCGGGAAGTCCCGGTCCAGCGGGATGTCGATCTGGTCGGGTCGCGGCTTGTCATCGTCGTCGGCCCAGGCGGCGCCGGGGGTGGTCCAGGTCCGGACGTGCGGGGCGGGCTTGATCCGGCCTTCCGCGCCCGGCCGGATTCCTTCCACGCCTGGCCGGATTCCTTCCGGGCCTGATCGGAAGGCGCCTTCCGAACCCGGTCGGATCATGCCCTCCGGTCCCGGTCCGCTTCGGCTCTCCTGGACGGGGCCGGGGGCGTGGCTGGGGGCGTTCGGTGTGGGGCGTGGATCGCCCGGTGCCCGGCGGGGACCGGTGGGCACCGGGCGGGGTTCGCCGGCGCGCCGGGCGGTCGGCGGCGGAGCGCTCGGGAACGGGCGATCCGGCTCCGGGGCGGCCGGTGGCGACGTGACCGGGTGCGGGGTCGATGACGGGGTGCGGTCCGGCTGTGGTTCGGGGCGCACGGACGATGGAGTCGGTTCCTGGCGGATGCCCGGCAGCCCGGCCGAGGAGGTTCCGGTCACCGGCTGCGATCCGTCATTCTGCCGGGGTTCGTCGCTCCGCCGGGGTCCGTCGTTCTGTCGGGATTCGCCGTTTCGCCGTGGTTCGCCGTTTCGCGGGGATGCGGCTTCTTGGTGGAAGCCGTCCTCTTGGCGGGAGGTGTCCGGTCGCTGAGGCCCGGCTGATTGCTGAGGGCTGCCCGATTGCCGCTCTTCGTCCGGTTGTGGTGATTCGCCCGGCTGCATGAAGAAGCGGGTGCGGCTGCCCAGCGGGCGGGCATCCACATTCGGCGGGACCGGCGTCGTTCCTGTCGCGGAGTGGCCGGCGGACGGAGCCCACGGGATTTCGTCAGGGGCCGAGGCTTCGGTCACCGGCGATGTCCCGGCGGCGGGAGGAGCCCCGGCGCTCCGGGACTTCCCGGTGGCTCGCGGTGTCGCGATGTCCTGCGGCGGCTCAGCGACCGGCGATGTCGTCAGTGGGGGCTGGGCGGCGGCAGGGGTGCCGGTGGTCCGGCCGGGATCCGCGTCGCCGCCGCCGGGTGACGGCCGGCTGCCTGGCGAGGTTTCCGGTTCGTCCCGGTTCTGGGTCGGCGCCGGGCGAGGGGATCGCGGCGGGGCCGTCCGCTCGGCGACCGGTGCGGCCCAGCGCTCGTCCTCGCGGGACACGCGTGGTGCCGGAGCGGGCTGGGGTGATGGTGTCCGCGGCGGGACCGGTGCGCTCCCGGCCGGTCGGGACCATGCCTGCTGGTCCTGTTCCTCCCGAGACGGGGGAGTGGTGTCTCCCCGGGAAGGCGTGGACGGGCGGGACGCGCGTGCGGGCGGTGGGGGCGGTGCGGCATGCCCCGCACGGGCTGCCGGCGGTGGGGGCGGTGCGGCATGTCCTGGGCGGGCTGCCGGCGGTGGTGGAGGCAGCGGCGAACCGGCCGGGCGCGGGACCGGGGGCGGCGGCGGGATCTCCCCGATGTAGCGGGGCCGGCCGGCCGCGGGCGACACCGGGTCGGTGGGCCGGGTGCCGCCGGAGGGCGACGGCGACACCGGGTCAGCGGCACGCGTGCGGCGGGGGCCGTTCGGCTCGTCCGTCGAGGGCGTGTCCGGGTGGTCCCGGGTGGCGGGGGCGGAGCCCATCGGGGTGACGATGACCGGGCCGGGGGAGGCGGGGCGCGGCGGTTCGGTGGCCGTGGAGCGGGAATCCGTCGTGCTGGTCGCCTCGGGGCTGTCGGTGGGACCGGCCGTGGACCGGGCGGGCGGGACGGGGGGTGCGGAGGCTCCGGCGGTAGGCGGAGTGGTCGGTGGAGCGGTCGGAGGGCCGTCCAGGTCCAGGTCGATGGCCGCGTCCGGGTCGGTGTCGGAGGCGGTGCGGGAATCGGCCGGAGTGCGCTGGGGCGGTGCGGTCGCCGTCGTGGGCGGGGCCGTCGTCGTCTGCGGGACGGTGGCCGTCGTGCTGCCGGCGGTGGTCGCCGTTGTCGCGGTGGCCGTGGTGGGTGGACCTGCTGAGGGGTCGGGAGAGGAGTCGGCCGGGGGCGCGCTGACGGGAGACGTACCGGCAAGCGTGTCGGGGTTTGATCGTCGGCGTGGGCTCGGGCGGGAACCCGGTGGGCGTGGGGCCGGGCCGGAGAAGGCGGACGGTGACGTCGCCGGGCCGCCGGACGCCGGGGAGACCGGAGTCACCGGGGCTGGGGAGACCGGAGACGCGGTGCTCCGGGACGGCGGGGCGTCGCCTCGGGTAGGGCTCGCGCCGCTCCGGGTGTCGTCGCCCGGAGCGACGAACGGGGAGTCCGAGGGGACCGCGCTCCACTCGACCGGGCTGGCCGGGCGGGCCTGGCCGGGGCCGGAGAGCAGGTCGTCGGAGGTGGCGGTGCGGTCCGGGTGCCGGGAGTAGCGGTCGTCGCCGGACGTGTCGTCGTCCACGGTTGCGGTGGAGCGGGTGGTCAGCGACTCCTCGTCGGTTCCGGAGGTGCGGCCGGAACTCGGAACGGCGGTGGGCGAGGTGCCCGGCTCGTCCGTGGTGGCGGTCCGCGTGGCATAGGGGTCGTCGGGGACCGTGGTGGGCGGGGGGAACAGGTCGTCGGCGGGTGGCGGCTGGTCGAAGCGGTGGGCGTTGCCGGCCCGGCGGGGCAGGGGCGGCGGCTCCTCCTCGGTGTCGACCACGTGGCCCTCGACTATGGTTCCGGCGGGTGTGTCCCGGACCACCACCGGTGCGGCGGTGCGGCGGGCGTACGTCGTCGTGGTGCCGCCCCGGGCCGGGGAGACGCCGTCGCCGTCCATGTCCCAGTCGTGGCGGCCCTCCCACGGGGCCGGGTCCACGCCGCCGAGCAGCTCGTCGTCCAGGTCGCCGGAGTCGGCGCGAGCGGCCGGCGGCGGTGGTGGCGGTGGGTCGCCGCCCTCCATCCGGGCCGGGGCGTCCCGCCAGTTGACCCGCACCCGGCGGGTGTCGTCGACGTCGACGGTGATCGGCACGGTGGTGCCGGGCTGCGGCCACTTGTCGACCGGGACCCGGGACTCGCGGATCATCGTCTCGAAGGCGCCCAGGCCGGGGGCGACCACGACCAGCTCGATGGTGGCGCGGCCGTAGGCGCCGGCGGCCGGCGGCGGGCTGATCGCGTTCACCTCGGCGGTGCCGGCGACGGTGGCCCGGCCGCCCCTGCGGGACACGTTCATGAAGCCCACGGCCACGGCCAGGCCGAGGACGACGAGGCCGAAGATGGCGACCGGTACGCTCGCCATGCCTAGACCGAAAACGATCACGAAGACCGCCAGCGTGGCCACGATGCTCGCCACGAGTCTGCGTGCCGGGGCGATGGGCCGGCCGGTCTGGTTCGCCACTGTGGACCTCCCGGTAGTTCCCGTCAGGTTATGACCCGGCGGTGTATCCGCGAAAGTGCGCCAGTCCGGACATCGCCGCTCGCCCCGATCCTGGTACCGATAGGCTGAACACACCGCGTGTCGGCCTGCCCTTGCAACGGAGGAACTGCGTGTCCAGCACCACCGAACGTTCGCTCGTCCTCATCAAGCCTGACGCGGTCCGCCGCGGCCTGCTCGGCGAGATTCTGTCCCGTTTCGAGGGTAAGGGCCTGGTGGTCGAGGCGCTGGAGTTGCGCACGATGGACGGCACGCTCGCCGACGCGCACTACGCGGAGCACGTGGACAAGGCCTTCTACCCGCCGCTGAAGGACTTCATGACCAGTGGGCCGCTGGCCGCCCTGGTCCTCTCCGGTGACTCGGTGATCGAGGTGGTCCGGGCGATGATCGGCGCCACCGACGGGCGGAAGGCCGCGGCCGGCACCATCCGTGGCGACCTGGCCCTCTCCAACCGGGAGAACCTGGTGCACGCCTCCGACTCGCCGGAGAGCGCCGAGCGCGAGCTGGCCCTCTGGTTCCCCAAGATCTGAGCGCCTGACGGCTGTCGACGCCGGCCCGGTAATGCGGTCGAGGGAATCGCGACCGGGCCGGTATCGTTGTGCGCACGCAGGCTTTGAACCGGCCATCACCGGGGAGCCTCCGGAAGAAAAAGCGACAGCTTGTTTAGAACCAGCGACAGCTTGTCTAGAACCAGCGACAGCTTGAGTAGAACCGGGCGGACACCGGACCGCGCAGATCATCCGGCGAATGAGCGGGCGGGTCTCCACGAACCGTCAAGCGAGGTGGTACCGCGGGTCCTCCCCTGAGGGCTCGTCCTCGCAGTCACGTGATGTGAACTGCTTGAGGGGACTACCAGATGGCCTATCCGAAACACTCCGGCGCCTCCGGCGTACCGGCAAGCCCTGATCTTCCCGGGGTCGAGCGTGCGGTCCTGGAGCACTGGGCCGCGGACAAGACCTTCGAGGCGTCCGTCGCACAGCGCCCGGCCGGGGACAACGGCGCGAACGAGTACGTCTTCTACGACGGCCCGCCGTTCGCCAACGGGCTGCCGCACTACGGGCACCTCTTCACCGGGTACGTGAAGGACCTGGTCCCGCGCTACCAGACGATGCGTGGCAAGCACGTCGAGCGGCGGTTCGGCTGGGACACCCACGGCATGCCCGCCGAGGTGGAGACCGAGAAACAGCTCGGCATCACCAGCAAGGCACAGATCGTCGACCTGGGCATCGAGAAGTTCAACGAGGCCTGCCGGGCGTCGGTGCTCGCCTACACCAAGGACTGGGAGAAGTACGTCACCCGGCAGGCCCGCTGGGTGGACTTCGAGAACGACTACAAGACGCTGGACCCGGCGTACATGGAATCGGTCATGTGGGCGTTCAAGACGCTGCATGACAAGGGACTGGTGTACGAGGGTTTCCGGGTGCTGGCGTACTGCTGGCGCTGTGAGACCCCGCTGTCCAACACCGAGACCCGGATGGACGACGTCTACCGGGACCGGACCGACCCGGCGCTGACCGTGCGGTTCCGGCTGGACTCCGGTGAGGACATCGCGGTCTGGACCACCACGCCGTGGACGCTGCCGTCGAACCTGGCGCTGGCGGTCGGGCCGGACATCGAATACGCCGTCATGGCGGACGAGTCCGGGCAGAAGGTGCTCTTCGGCGCGTCGCGGCTCGCTGCCTACGCCAAGGAGCTCGAAGGCTACGAGCAGGTCGGCACGCTCCTCGGGTCCGAGCTGGTCGGCCGGCGGTACACCCCGCTGTTCGACTTCCTGGTCGAGGCCGGCGGCGAGAACGCCTTCCAGGTGCTCGGCGCCGACTTCGTGACCACCGAGGACGGCACCGGAGTCGTCCACATGGCCCCGGCCTTCGGTGAGGACGACCAGAACGCCTGCAACGCGGCCGGCATCCCGACCGTGGTGACCGTCGACGAGCACACCCGCTTCACCTCGCTCGTCCCGGACTACCAGGGCCTGCAGGTCTTCGACGCCAACAAGCCGGTGATCGCCACGCTGAAGGAGCGTGGCGTGGTGCTGCGCCACGACGGGTACGTCCACTCGTACCCGCACTGCTGGCGCTGCGACACCCCGCTCGTCTACAAGGCGGTGTCGTCCTGGTTCGTCGCGGTGACGAAGTTCCGGGACCGGATGGTCGAGCTGAACCAGGAGATCAACTGGACGCCGGCGCACATCAAGGACGGCTCGTTCGGCAAGTGGCTGGCCAACGCCCGCGACTGGTCGATCTCCCGCAACCGGTTCTGGGGCTCGCCCATCCCGGTGTGGAAGTCCGACGACCCGCAGTACCCGCGGGTCGACGTCTACGGCTCCTACGAGGAGCTGGAGCGCGACTTCGGGGTTCGCGTGGCGGACCTGCACCGGCCGTACGTCGACGAGCTGACCCGGCCCAACCCGGACGACCCGACCGGCAGATCCGTGATGCGCCGGGTGCCCGAGGTGCTGGACTGCTGGTTCGAGTCCGGGTCGATGCCGTTCGCCCAGGTGCACTACCCGTTCGAGAACAAGGACTGGTTCGAGGACCACTACCCGGGCGACTTCATCGTCGAGTACATCGGGCAGACCCGCGGCTGGTTCTACACCATGCACGTGCTGGCCACCGCGCTGTTCGACAGGCCGGCGTTCCGCAACTGCCTGAGCCACGGCATCCTGCTGGGCGAGGACGGTCGCAAGATGTCCAAGTCTTTGCGCAATTATCCCGACGTCTACCGAGTCTTCGATACGTATGGTTCGGACGCCATGCGCTGGATGCTGATGTCCTCGCCCGTTCTCCGGGGTGGTGACATGCCGGTCACCGAGGTGGCGATCCGGGATTCGGTACGTCAGGTGCTGCTGCCGCTGTGGAACGTCTGGTACTTCTTCAGCCTTTACGCCAATGCTTCGGGCTACGAGGCGAAATTCCGGACAGACTCGACACACCTGCTTGACCGGTACGTCCTCGCGAAGACGGGCGAGCTGGTCACACAGGTCCAGACTCAGATGGACGACTACGACATCTCCGGCGCCGCGGCCAGCGTCCGGTCCTACCTCGACGCACTGACCAACTGGTACGTGCGCCGTTCCCGGGACCGCTTCTGGGCCGGCGACGAGGACGCCTTCGACACCCTGGCCACCGTGCTGGAAACCCTCACCCGGGTGGTCGCGCCGCTCGCGCCGCTCACCACCGAGGAGATCTGGCGCGGCCTGACCGGCGGCCGCTCGGTGCACCTGACCGACTGGCCGTCCGCCGACGTGTACCCGGCCGACCACGAACTCGTCGCCTCCATGGACGCCATCCGGGACGTCGCCTCGGCGGCCCTGTCGCTGCGCAAGGCGAAGGGCCTGCGGGTCCGGCTGCCGCTGGCCACGCTGACCGTCGCCTCCGACCGGGGCGGCTCCCTGACCGGGCTCGGCGACCTGCTCAAGGACGAGGTCAACGTCAAGGACGTGGTCTTCACCGACGACGTCGCCGCGTACTGCCAGCAGGTCCTGACCGTCGTACCGCGGGCCCTCGGCCCCCGGGTCGGCAAGCAGGTCCAGCAGGTCATCAAGGCGGTCAAGTCGGGTGACTGGCAGCTCGTCGACGGCGCGCCGGTCGCGGCCGGCGTCACCCTCGCCGAAGGTGAGTACGAGCTGAAACTGGTCGCCGCCGACGTGGACAACTCCGCGCCGCTGCCGGCCGGTGCCGGTGTCGTGGTGCTGGACACCGCCGTCACGCCGGAACTGGCCGCCGAAGGCCTGGCCCGCGACGTGATCCGCGTCGTACAGCAGGCCCGCCGGGACGCCGACCTCGACGTCAGCGACCGGATCACGCTGGTGCTGTCGGCGCCGGACGGGGTCCGGGCCGCGGTCGAGGCCTACCGGGAGTTCGTCGCGGGTGAGACGCTCGCCACGGCAGTGGAGTTCGCCGATCTCAGCGCGGGCCTCATCGATCGCGGTGCCGGCTTTACCGGGGAGGTCGGCGACGGCGACCAGGTGACGGTGACCGTTACGGCAGTGTGACCGATCCGATTGGCCCGGATGTTCGCCAAGCGTGGGCGGATGTCCGGGCCGGTCAGACGGCACTAGACTCTTCGCCGCGACTGTCAGCTAACCTCACAGCACACCATTTCCTGCGCCCCGTTACGTCCCGGAGGACGAAGTTGCCGCTGCTCTACTCGTTCGGCAAGCTCACGCTCGGCAAAGTTCTGATGGCCGGCTGGCAGCCGCACGTCGAAGGCATCGAGCACGTACCGCAGACCGGCGGTGCGATCTTCGCCAGCAACCATCTGTCCGTCTCCGACGAGCTGTTCCTCGGCGCGGTGATGGACCGGCACCTGGCGTTCTGGGCCAAGTCCGACTATTTCACCGGTACCGGCATCAAGGGGATCTTCTTCCGCCAGTTGATGGCCGGAGTCGGCGCCATCCGGGTCGAACGCGCCGGCGGGCGGGCCGCACTCACCGCCTTCGACGCCGCCATCCCCGCCCTGCGCGGCGGAGACCTGGTCGCCGTCTACCCCGAAGGCACCCGGTCACCGGACGGGCGGCTCTATCGCGGCCGGACCGGCGTGGCCCGCCTCGCGGTCGCCGCCGGGGTGCCGATCATCCCGGTCGGCGTCACCGGCACCGACAAGGTCCAGCCGATCGGCCAGCTGTACCCCAGCCCGATGCGCGGGGTGATCAGCATCAAGTTCGGCAAGCCGATCGAGACGACCGGTCGATCCGACGACCGGCACGCCCTTCGCGAGCTGACCGACCAGGTGATGGCGGACATCCAGCGGCTCACCGGGCAGGAGTACATCCCGCGGTACGCCCCGAAACGAGAAGAAAACCCCACCTGAGATCCGGTACGCCTACCACTCCTCGCCGATCCACGTGCCCCGTGGCCACCGCGCGAGGTGGGCGGCACACCGGGCCGACCGGCGACCGCCGGGCCGAATGCGATGGCCGAGGCCCGGCGGTCCAGTCTCGGAGGGCCACACCGTGTGCCGATTTCCGGCTCGGATCGAGTCGGAAATCGGCACACGAACTGCTCTCTAGACCAGTGGGGTGCCGCCCGAGGTGGTCAGGACTGTGGAGCGTAGACGGGTTACCAGGTCGGCGCTCTCGTCCATGTTGCGGCGGGTGAGCAGGACCGTGGCCAGGCTGCCGTGGTCGGCCCAGGTGCACGCGACGACCGAGGTGCCGTCCAGGCGGCCGGTGCCGCACTGCTGGTGCACCCCGAAGACGCCGGTGTCGAAGTCCCGGATGTCGGTCAGGTTCAGGGTGCCGGACAGGCGGCTCAGCTGGGCCGCCACGTCCGAGCCGGGAGTCAGCCGCAAGCCGGTCACCCCGAAGACGGTGACCCGTTTGCCCCGTCCGTCCGCGTAGATCCCGGCGAACGTGTCCGCGGCCGCGCCGACCCCGGACAGTTGCTCGGCCAACTTCTCGGCGGCCCGCTGACCGGCCGCGGTGTCCCGCAACGACAGGTCGGAGAAGTCGGTCGGCAGGGCCGCGGTCACCGGGTACTGGTTGAGCACCGGAATGTGCGGCTGAAGGTACGGCCCGACGGTGAACAGCGCCACCACCACCGCCACGACCAGCACCAGCCGCCGCAACCGGCGGAGCCGGCGCCGGGGCCGTGGAGGCGTGGGCGCCCACGGCCGGGCCGGCGGCCGTGACTGGACCGGGATCCGTGGCGCGGCCGTCTCCGGGGCGGGTTTCCGCTTCCACGGGCGCAGCCTGGTGCCCGTGCCGGCCGGTGCCGGATCTCCCCGGCCGGTGAACGCGGCGGGTGCCGGGGCCCCCCGGCCGGTGACCGGGCGGCCCGCGGCGGGCGTGGGCTGTCCCGGGGGCGGGTTCTGGCCCTGGGCTCCGAGGGCCCGGCCCTTCTCCGCGGCCTGCCGGCCCCAGGAACGGAGCCGCTCGGGGGCGTCGGTCGCGGCCTGGCGGCCGCCGGCCGCGGCCCGCTCACCCCACACCCGCCACTTCGGCCGTGTCATCGGGGGCAGGCCGGAGCCACCAGCCGGCGGCGGATATGTGCCGGGCGCCGGAATGGCGGGACTGCCGGGTGGAGAACCGGCCCGGGTGGCGGTGCCGGCGGCAGCCGAACCGGCCCGGGAGGATCCGGCTCCGGCAGCTCCGGCAGCTCCGGCTCCGGCAGCTCCGGCGACCCCGGGTCCTCGGCCGGCCGCGGACTCCTGGCGTAGCCGCTCGGTTTCGCGCCGGACCCGCTCGAGCAGGGTCGGCCGGCGAGGAGCCGTCGCCCCTGGACCACCCGCCGTCGTCCCCGGACCGCCAGCCGTCGCTCCCGAACCGCCGGCCATTGTCCCCGGATCGCCCGCCGTCGCCCCTGGACCGGCCGTCGTCGATGCCGGCGGGCCGGCCGGGCGGGACGGCGCGGGGGTGGCGGCCGGAGCCGTCTCGAAGAGGGTCGGCTCAGGCGGTGCGCTGTCGAAGAGAGTGGGGTCGGCCGCCGGGGTGGTGTAGGCGCCCGGCCAGACCGGAGTGTCCTGATCGGCCCACGGGTCGACGGCCGGCACCGCGGTGCGGTCGTCGAGATCGGCCGCTGCTGGACGCGTACCCCCCAATTTGTCCAGGACACGGGCGAACCGGGAGCGGCGCGGCCCACCGGGCTCGGGGACCGCCGCGGCTCCGCTCCATCGGCCGGGCAGGTCGGCGGTCGGTGGTTCACCCTCGCCGGATCCGGCGAACCGGGTGGGGTCGGGCATTCCGGCGGCCGGCGTGGTGTCGCCCGGCTGCTGGTCGGCCATGAGATCGATCTCCTCCCGTGGTCCGGACATGAGACTCCTTTCCCAGGTTAGGCCGGGTGCGCCAGTGGGACGGGGTGTCCCGATGGGGACGCCGGACACGAATGGCGGACAAGGAGGGCGATGTGCGAAACGCTCCGGAGTCGTATGGTTACCCGGACCCGGCGTCAGATGACCCGGAAGGGCGGGATCGTGCCCTGGGTCACGTTCTTGGTGTGTGACACATCATTCGCGTGCAGGGAGGGAGGGGCGCCCCCGCGGGCTCGGGTGTGCGCCGCAGACACATGAGTACGAAGCAGAGAAACGCCGTGACGATCGAGGGCGCCGATTCGCATCGCCCGATGCTGTTCGCACACGGGTACGGCTGCGACCAGAACATGTGGCGTTTCGTCACCCCGGCGTTCCGGGACACCCACCGCGTCGTCCTGTTCGACCATGTCGGCAACGGCAGGTCGGATCTGTCGGCCTACCGTGACGCCCGGCACGGGACCCTGGAGGGGTACGCCGAGGACGTCCTGGACATCCTGCGCGAGCACGATCTGCGTGACGTGGTGTTCGTCGGCCATTCGGTCAGCTCGATGGTCGGGGTGCTGGCGGCGAACCGGGAGCCGGACCGGTTCGCCGGGATCGTGATGGTCGGCCCGTCGCCGCGCTACATCGACGACGAGACCGACGGCTATGTCGGCGGGTTCGAGCGGGTCGACATCGAACAGATGCTGGAGTCGCTGGACAGCAACTATCTGGGCTGGTCGAGCGCGATGGCCCCGGTCATCATGGGCAACCCGGACCGCCCGGAGCTGGGGGAGGAGCTGACGAACAGCTTCTGCCGCACCGACCCGGCGATCGCCAAGAAGTTCGCCCGGGTCACGTTCCTCTCCGACAACCGGGCCGATCTGCCGAAACTGCGGGTGCCCTCGCTGATCCTGCAGTGCGCGGATGACGTCATCGCGCCCACGGTGGTCGGTGAGTACGTCCACAAGCACACTCCGGGCAGCACGTTCACCGCGCTGAACGCGACCGGGCACTGCCCGAATCTGAGTGCTCCCGAGGAAACGGTTGACGCGATCAAGTCCTGGTTGTAAGACAGCGGGCATGATCGGCGGAGCATTGGCGTGAGTGAATCAGGCGTGCCGGACGTGACACAAGAGTTGCGATTGCCCTGGGACGACGATCCCGAGGACCTGTACGAGCATGCGCCGTGCGGATATCTGACGACGCTCCCGGACGGCACCGTGGTCCGGGTCAACGAGACGTTCCTGACCTGGACCGGGTACTCCCGGGCGGACCTCATCGGTCACAAACGGTTCCGTGACCTGCTGACTCCGGGTGACCAGATCTACCACGAGACGCACTACGCACCGTTGCTGCAGATGCAGGGCGAGGTGCACGAGATCGCGCTCGAGGTGGTCTGCCCGGACCGGCGCCGGCTGCCCACCCTGGTCAACTCGGTGCTGGAGCGGGGGCCGACCGGGTCGCCCCGGATCATCCGCACGATGGTCTTCAACGCCACCGAGCGGCGCAGCTACGAGAAGGAGCTGCTGCACGCCCGGCGCGCGGCGGAGTCCTCGGAACAGCGGCTCCAGGTGCTCCAGCAGATCGTGGCGGACCTGGCCGCGGCGCCGACCGTGGCCGAGGTGGCCGAGGTGGTGGTGCGCGCCCCGGAACCGGCCTTCCAGGCCGCCAGCACCAGCATCTACCTGGTCAACGCCGAACGGGACCAGTTGGAGGCGGTCACCTCGACCGACCCGACCACCGGCAACTGGGACGACATGCCCCGGTCGTCGAGCCGGGCGGTGGCCGAGGTGGCCCGGCGTGGCGACCTGCACGTGGTCGGCACCCTGGCCGAGGCCGAGGAGCACTTCCCGGATCTGGCCGAGTCGATGCGCCGGTCGGAGCGCCGGAGCGTGGTGCTGCTGCCGCTGACCACCGGCCCGTCCGACGGCGAGGACGGCCCGGTGGTGCTGGGCGTCCTCGCGTTCAGTTTCCGGGAGGAGCGCGCCCTCACCGACAGTGAGACGGGGATGATCCGGTTGCTCGGCCAGCAGGCCGGGCAGGCACTGGACCGGGCCCGGCTCTACGACGAGGCCCGTCAGCGCGAGCGGTGGTCCTCGTTCCTGGCCGACGTCACCCGCGCGCTGGACGAGGAACACCGGCTGTTGCAGCGGGCCCGCCGGCTGGTCGAGCGGGTGGCCGGGGAGATCGCCGACTGGGCGATGGTGCGGCTCCAGGTCGGCCCGGCCGGCCTGGTCGAGTACCACGGCGGCCCGGCCCCCGACCAGGCGCGCCTGGACGCCCGGACCGCCGAGGCGATCGAGACGGCCGCGCCGGTCTTCGCGGCCGACGGCGACGGCCTCGGGTGTACGGTCCTGCCGCTCACCGTCCGCGGTGACGTGCTGGGCACGCTGGCCGTCCGGATGATCCCCGACCCGCGCGGCGGCGAGGCCGAACACGGCTTCCTCACCGACCTGGCCGACCGGGCCGCGCTGGCGCTGGAGAACTCCCGGCTGTACGAGCAGGAGCGGGCCATCGCCCGGACCCTGCAGCGCAGCCTGCTCGCCGACGCGGTGCCCGGCTCCGACCCGCGGTTCGCGATGGAGACCCACTATCAGGCCGCCGCCCAGGACATGGAGGTCGGCGGCGACTGGTACGACGCCTTCCTGATCACCGCGAACAAACTGGCCGTGGTGGTCGGCGACGTGGTCGGCCGGGGCATCGAGGCGGCCACCACGATGGGCCAGCTGCGCAGCGCGATCCGGGCGCTGGCGTCGGCCGAGAACGGCCCGGCCCGGCTGCTGGAGGGCCTGGACCGGTTCTGCGAGCGGGTCGAGTCGGCCCGGATGGCGACAGTGGTCTACGCCGAGGTCGATCTGCTCAGCAGCGAGGTGGCGTACGCCTGCGCCGGTCATCTCCCACCGCTGCTGCACGAGCCGGCCGGCTCCCCGCAGTACCTGATGCAGGCCCGCTCGGCCCCGATCGGGTCCCGGGCCGGTGACCGCCGCCGGGCCGAGCACCGGATGCGCCTGGCCGCCGGCAGCCGCCTGCTGTTCTACACCGACGGGCTGATCGAGCGCCGCGGCCGGGCCATCGACCGGGGATTCGAGATCCTCGCCCGGGAGTACGCCCGGCTGCGTGACGCCCCGCTCAAGGGCCTGACCGCGGGACTCGCCGACACCCTGGTCGGCAAGGACCACGGCGACGACGTGTGCATGCTCTGCCTCACCCTCGGCACCGAGGACCGGCTGGAACGCTCGATCGGCGCCGACCCGCTGCAGATCGCCCTGCTGCGCGCCGACATGCGCGGCTGGCTGGCCGGCCACCGGGTCGACACCGACTGCCTGAACGCGGTGCTGCTGGCCTGCTCCGAGGCGGTGGCCAACGCGATCGAGCACGGCTACCGGGAGGACCCGTTCGGGGTGGTCGACGTGGCCGCCACGATCAGCGCCGGGACGGTGGAGATCCGGGTGACCGACCGGGGCGGGTGGCGCGGCCCGGGCAGCGACACCGCCCGCGGGCGGGGCCTGCAGCTGATCTACGAGTCGATGGACGAGGTGGTCTTCGATCGGGGACACCAGGGGACGACGGTGACGATGCGCCGGCACAGAGAGGACGACAGGTGACCGACCAGTGGGTGAGCTTCTCCCGGCGGGGCGTGGCCGAACTCGTCCATCTGAAGGGTGAGATCGACCTGGCCAACGCCAACGACATCGGCCGGGCGATCGTGGCCCGGACCACCACGGCGGACGCGGTGGTGATCGACCTGACCGCCGTCTCGTTCCTGGACAGCGCCGGGGTGCGGCTGCTCGACTTCATCGTCGGCGACCTGGACGACCGGGGGAAGCCGATCCGCCTGGTCGTCGGCGAACGCGGGGCCGCCCGGATGACCCTCCAGCTCTGCGCGTTCCGCAACGACCTGCTGACGACGGATCTGGACCGGGCCACCGAGGAAGTCGACGGGTAGCCGCGTACTCTGGATCCTCATGAGCGTGAGTTCCGTCTTCCCGCAGCTCGAGCAGCTGCTGCCCCGGGTCAGCAAACCGATCCAGTATGTGGGCGGCGAGCTCGGTGCCGTCGTCAAGGACTGGGACGAGACCACCGTGCGGTGGGCTCTGATGTACCCGGACGCGTACGAGGTGGGCCTGCCCAACCAGGGCGTCCAGATCCTCTACGAGGTGCTCAACGAGCAGGAGGACGTGCTCGCCGAGCGGACCTACTCGGTCTGGCCGGACCTCGAGGCGCTGATGAAGGAGAACGGCGTCCCGCAGTTCACCGTCGACGCCCACCGGCCGGTCAAGGCGTTCGACGTGTTCGGGCTGTCGTTCGCCACCGAGCTGGGCTACACCAACATGCTCAGCGCGCTGGACCTGGCCGGCATCCCGCTGGACAGCGCCGACCGGGACGAGACGCACCCGATCGTGCTGGCCGGCGGGCACGCCAGCTTCAACCCGGAGCCGATCGCCGACTTCATCGACGCCGCAGTGCTCGGTGACGGCGAGGAGGCGGTCCTGGAGATCACCGGGATCATCCGGGAGTGGAAGGCCGAGGGCTGCCCCGGCGGGCGGGACGAGCTGCTGCTGCGCCTGGCCCGTACCGAAAGCATCTATGTCCCCCGGTTCTACGACGTGGACTACCTGCCGGACGGCCGGATCCAGCGGGTCGTGCCGAACCGGCCGGACGTGCCGTTCCGGGTCGCCAAGCGCACCACGATGGATCTGGACGCCTGGCCGTACCCGAAGAAGCCGCTCGTCCCGCTCGCCGAGACGGTGCACGAGCGGTACGCCGTGGAGATCTTCCGCGGCTGCACCCGGGGCTGCCGGTTCTGTCAGGCCGGCATGATCACCCGCCCGGTGCGGGAGCGGTCGATCACCACGGTCGGCCAGATGGTCAAGGAGGGCCTGGAGTTCTCCGGCTACAGCGAGGTCGGCCTGCTCTCGCTCTCCAGCGCCGACCACTCCGAGATCGGTGACATGTGCTCCGGCCTGGCCGAGCAGTACGCCGACACCAACGTGTCGCTGTCGCTGCCGTCCACCCGGGTCGACGCGTTCAACATCGACCTGGCCCAGGAGCTGTCCCGCAACGGGCGGCGGACCGGTCTCACCTTCGCCCCGGAGGGCGGCTCGGAGCGGATCCGCAAGGTCATCAACAAGATGGTGACCAAGGAGGACCTGATCCGGACGGTCGTCACCGCGTACTCCAACGGCTGGCGCCAGGTGAAGCTGTACTTCATGTGCGGCCTGCCCAGCGAGACCGACGAGGACGTGCTGGAGATCGCCGAGATGGCGCACGAGGTGATCCGGGCCGGCCGGGAGGCCGCCGGCACCAAGGACATCCGGTGCACCGTGTCGATCGGTGGATTCGTGCCGAAACCGCACACCCCGTTCCAGTGGGCGCCGATGGACCGGCCGGAGGTCATCGACGGCCGCCTGAAGATGCTCAAGAACGCGATCAACAGCGACCGCTCGCTCGGCCGGGCGATCGGCTTCCGCTACCACGACGGTGAGCCGTCACTGATCGAAGGCCTGCTGTCCCGCGGCGACCGCCGGGTCGGCAAGGTCATCCGCCGGGTCTGGGAGAAGGGCGGCCGCTTCGACGGCTGGTCCGAGCACTTCTCGTACGCCCGGTGGGTCGAGGCCAGCACCGAGGTGCTGCCCGAGTTCGGGGTGGACCTGGACTGGTTCACCACCCGCGAGCGCGAGGAACTGGAGGTCCTGCCCTGGGACCACCTGGACTCCGGCCTCGACAAGGACTGGCTCTGGCAGGACTGGCAGGACTCGATGAGCGAGTACGAGCAGGACGACTGCCGCTGGACCCCGTGCTTCGACTGCGGCGTGTGCCCGTCGATGGACACCGAGATCCAGATCGGCCCGACCGGCAAGAAGCTTCTTCCCCTGACACCCGTGAAAAGCTTGCGGGTCCCCGCTTAGGAGATCGACGATTCCTCCGAAGAACCAACCCGTCGGCGGCCAGGCCCCGGTCGTCCAGCGGATCCGCCTCCGGTACGCCAAGCGCGGCCCACTGCGCTTCACGTCACACCGGGACTTCGCCCGTGCCTTCGAACGGGCGCTGCGCCGTGCCGCCGTACCGATCGCCTTCTCCCAGGGATTCACCCCGCACCCGAAGATCTCGTACGCCAGTGCCGCCCCGACCGGTGTCGGCAGCGAGGCGGAGTACCTGGAGATCGGCCTGCAGGCCCCGGTCGACCCGGCGGAGCTGCGCGTCGCGCTGGACGCCGCGCTCTCCCCGGGACTGGACGTGCTGGAGGCGGTGATCGCGAGTGAGGGCAGCCTCGCCGACCGGATCAACGCCTCGCACTGGCGTCTGGAACTGCCCGGCATCGGGCCCGACGAGGCCGAGAAGGCGGTGGCCGCGTTCCTCGACTCGCCGGAAGTCCTGGTGGAGCGCATGACCAAGCAGGGCAAGCGCAGTTTCGACGCCCGCGCCGCGGTGTCCCGGTGCGCGGTGACAGATGAGCCGGACCTACCTTCCGGGGCCGTTGCGGTACCGTGTGCGATAATCGACCTTGTCGTACGGCAGGTAACGCCCGCCGTTCGGCCCGATGACGTCCTCTCCGGCCTGCGCGTGGTGGCCGGCCTGGAGCCGCCGGTGCCCCCACGGGTGACCCGGCTGGCCCAGGGCACACTCACCGCGCAGGGGGAGATCGTCGATCCGTTGGACGCGGATCGCGGGGATGTCGGCATCGGAGAACGCTAGCCGGAAGTATCGGCCCGTGTTCGTTGGCAGACTTCGGTAAGCCCGGCCCAGCCGGCCGGGCCCGAAAAACTTTGCAGCGACCCTGCGTGGCAGCGCTCACCCGCGCCCGGGGTCGCCGAGAACTGGAGAGCGCCCCATGCTCGATAACGAGCCCCCAGTCAACCTGGGAGATCAGGGCGGTGAACGGGATGGAGTCACCACTCCACCCGCGGACGCCGCCGCCGGTACCACCCCCGCTCGCCGGACGCGGGCCCCGCGTCGCAAAGCGGTAGCGCCACCCCCGGAGGCCGCCGAGGCTCCGGCCGATGCCTCCGCCCCGGCTGAGGCTCCGGCCGAGCCGGTCGCGCCGGTGAAGAAGGCCACCCGGGCCCGCCGGAAGAAGGTGGAGCCGGTGGCCGAGGAGACCGTGGAGGCCCCGGCCGCCACGGAGACCCCGGACGGTCCGGCCGCCGAGGTCGCCGACGCTCCGGTCGCGCCGGTGAAGAAGGCCACCCGGGCCCGCCGGAAGAAGGCGGAGCCCGTCGCTGAGCAGCCCTCGCTGCTGGAGACGCCGGCTGAGGACCCGACTCCGGCCGACGTCCCGGCCGAGGTCGTGGTGACCCCCGAGCCGGCCGCTACCCCCGAGCCCGCCGCGAAGACGGTGACGCCCGAGCCGGCCGTCGTCGAGGAGCCGGTCGCCGAGGACGAGGACGAGGCCGCCCTAGTCGAGGACGCCGCCGTGCAGGCCGCCTCGGCCGCGCGGGCCACCGCCGTCCCGGTCGTCGGCATCCTGCCGCTCGACGACGACTTCGTCGAGGAGGAGCCGGCCCGCCCGTCCCGCTCCCGCCGTGGCGCGCTGCCGCCCGCCGTACTCTTCATGCCCCCGGAAGCCACCGAGGCCGCGCCGGCCGCCCCGGCGAGCCGTCGCCGCCGCCCGGTCGCCGAGCCGCCGTCGGTCGCCGCCGCCGAGTTCCCGGCCGCGCCGGTGACCGAGCCGGGCACCGACGCCACCGCCACCGAGGCCGAGACCACCGTGGTCGCCGCCGAGCCGGCCGAGGGTTCGCGCCGCAGCCGTCGCCGCCGCCGGGGCGCCGCCGAGGAGACCGCCGAGGCCGCGATCACCGAGGCCGAGCCGGTCCTCGAGGAGGCCGACGAGACCGCCGACGACGTCGAGGACGGCGACGGTGACGACAACGACGATGACGAGGACGGCGCCGCCGGCCGCCGCCGCCGTCGCCGGGGCCGCCGGGGCCGTGGACGTGGCAAGGGCCCGTCCGACGAGGCCGACGACGCCGACGGTGACGAGAGCGACACCGAGGAGAGCGCCGAGGCGTCCGCCGAGGACGGCGACGACGACGAGGAGAGCGAGGACGGCGAGGGTGACGGTGTCACCCGCCGCCGTCGCCGCCGGCGTCGCAAGGGCTCCAGCGGTGACTCCGATACCGGTGGCATCGAGGACGGCGTGCACACCGTGGTGCGGGTCCGCGAGCCCCGCCGCAGCTCCGACGAGGTGCAGGGGGTGTCCGGCTCGACCCGGCTGGAGGCCAAGCGCCAGCGCCGCCGGGACGGCCGGGAGCAGCGCCGGACCCGCCCGCCGATCCTGAGCGAGTCGGAGTTCCTGGCCCGCCGCGAGGCCGTCGACCGGGTGATGGTGGTCCGGCAGAAGGCGGACCGTACCCAGATCGCGGTGCTCGAGGACGGCATCCTGGTCGAGCACTACGTGTCCCGGTCGACGTCCGGCACCATGGTCGGCAACGTCTACCTCGGCAAGGTGCAGAACGTGCTGCCGAGCATGGAGGCGGCGTTCGTCGACGTCGGCCGTGGCCGCAACGCGGTGCTCTACGCCGGTGAGGTCAACTGGGACGCCACCGGGCTGGAGGGCCGGGCCCGCTCGATCGAGCAGGCGCTGCGTTCCGGCGACTCGGTGCTGGTGCAGGTCACCAAGGACCCGATCGGGCACAAGGGTGCCCGGCTGACCAGCCACATCGCACTCTCCGGCCGGCACCTGGTCTACGTGCCGAACGGCAACGCGTCCGGGATCAGCCGGAAGCTGCCGGACACCGAGCGCAAGCGGCTCCGCGACATCCTGAAGAAGCTGGTGCCGGACGGCGCCGGGGTGATCGTCCGGACCGCGGCCGAGGGCGCCAGCGAGGACGAGTTGGCGCGTGACGTCAAGCGGCTGCAGGCGCAGTGGGAGGACATCCAGGCGCGGGCCGCCGACGGCAACGCCCCGAGGGCGCTGTCCGAGGAGCCGGACCTGGTGATCCGGGTGGTCCGGGACCTCTTCAACGAGGACTTCAACGACCTGGTGGTGCAGGGCGAGCAGGCGTACGGCGAGATCGAGAACTACCTGGACTCGGTCTCTCCGGACCTGGTGGAGCGGCTGCGGCGGCACACCGGTGCGGCGGACGTCTTCGCCGAGTGGCGGATCGACGAGCAGATCCTCAAGGGCCTGGACCGCAAGGTGTTCCTGCCGTCCGGTGGCCACCTGGTGATCGACCGCACCGAGGCGATGACCGTGGTCGACGTCAACACCGGTAAGTACACCGGTGCGGGCGGCAACCTGGAGGAGACGGTCACCCGCAACAACCTGGAGGCGGCCGAGGAGATCGTGCGCCAGCTGCGGCTGCGCGACCTCGGTGGCATCGTGGTGATCGACTTCATCGACATGGTGCTGGAGAGCAACCGGGAGCTGGTGCTGCGCCGGCTGACCGAGTGCCTGGGCCGGGACCGGACCAAGCACCAGGTCACCGAGATCACCTCGCTCGGCCTGGTGCAGATGACCCGGAAGCGGATCGGCGCCGGCCTGCTGGAGGCGTTCAGCGAGAACTGCGACCACTGCAAGGGCCGCGGTCTGATCATCCACCCGGAGCCGGTGCCGGAGAAGCGGTCGAACGGTGGCGGGGGCGGCGGCAACAACGGCAACGCGGCCGGCGGCCAGGTGAAGGTGGTCGCCGCGGCGGTCCGCACCGAGGCTCCGGTCCAGCAGCAGCCGGCGCAGTCCTCGTCCCGGTCGCGGCGCCGCCGTGGTGGGGCGGAGAACGCGCCGGTGGAGACGCCGGCCGAGACCGTGACGCCGGTGGCCGAGGTCGTGGCGCCGCCCGCCGAGGCGGTGGCCGCGCCGGCCGAGCCGGTGGCCGTCGAGGAGGCCGGTCCGGCCGCTGAGGTGGCCGAGGTGCCGCCGGTGGCCGAGCCGCCCGCCGCTCCGGTCACGCCGCCCGCTGCTCCGGTCACGCCGCCCGCCGCGGTGGCTCCGCCCGCGCCGGTCGCGGGGTCCGGGATCGTCCGCCGGGTGCAGCCGGTGCTGACCACCTCGGATGACGACGACTACGACATGAGCGGCTACGACCTGTCCCGGTACGATGCGCCGGCCGAGCCCAACGGCTCGTACGGGTCCGAGGCTTCGAACGGGACCGAGACGGAGCCGATGCGGCTGGCCGGGGCGGACGACCCGGACGCGGCCGACGACGACGAGGACGAGGACGACGACGCGGTGGGTGCCGGCACCGGCACCCGGCGCCGGTCGAGGCGGGGCGGCGCGCGCCGGCGTACCCGGCCCTGAGCTGTGTGAACCGGCCCGGCAGTTACTTGTAAAGAAAGTTAACTGCCGGGCCGGTTCTTCCGTTACCCTCGGCGGGATCGATCCCTGTCCCCCGAGGAGACCGGCTATGCGTACTCCTGCCCTCGTCGCGGTGGCGATCACCACCGCGCTCCTGACCGGCTGCTCAGGCGGCGCCGACCCGGGCTCCCCGGCCGCCACTCCGGCCGCCGCCGGTGGCGTGACCTCCGCGCGGTCCGAGACGCCGGATCCGGTCGTGGCCGAGTCGGCGCGGCAGACCGAGAAGCCCACCGACGCCGCGCTCTCCGAGGACACCGAGGCCATCTGTGCCCAGGCGGGCCGGACCAGTGCGAGTTTCGGCAAGACCGTCGCCGAGGACTCCCGGCTGCTGGCCCAGGCGGCCGGTGAGGGTGCGGAGGCGAAGGCGCGGGCCAGGGAGAAGGCCACCCGGGACGTGGAGAACTTCTCCTTCGCGCTGCTGGACATGTCGAAGCTGGCCGGCGACCCGGCGGTGAAGAAGGCCCTCGCCACGATGGGTGCCCAGGTGACAGCGCTCAAGGGGGACGTCACGAAGATCGACGACAAGAAGCTGGCGCAGCTGAAGAGCACCCTGGACAAGGCCTGTGGGCGCGGGTGACGGCCCTGGTTTGGGTCTCGGCCCTGCGATGAAGTAGTCTTTCCGACGGCGCCTTTTCGGCGTGAGTTCCGTGCGCGCTCCAGCAACACCTGAGTGGCCGCCGGATTCTCAGCAACATCCGCCAGCAGCCATGCGGCTGCGTAAGTCTCAGGGAGTCCGCGTCGATGTACGCGATCGTCAAGACCGGCGGCAAGCAGTACAAGGTTGCCGAGGGCGACGTGATCGAGGTTGAGAAGCTCGTGGGGCAGCCCGGCGACGCTCTGACCCTGGCCGCGGTGCTTCTCGTCGACGGTGACAACCTGGTGACCGAAGCGGCCAAGCTTGCCAACGTTACGGTGTCCGGCGAGATCGCCGAGCACACCAAGGGTCCGAAGATCCGGATCCACAAGTTCAAGAACAAGACCGGATACCACAAGCGCCAGGGGCACCGTCAGCCGCTGACCCGCGTCAAGGTGACCGGCATCAAGACCGGGAAGTAGGCGCGCCATGGCTCATAAAAAGGGTGCATCCAGCTCGCGTAACGGCCGTGAGTCCGCTGCCCAGCGACTCGGCGTCAAGCGGTTCGGTGGCCAGCTCGTCAACGCCGGCGAGATCCTGATCCGCCAGCGGGGCACGAAGTTCCACCCCGGCGACCTGGTCGGCCGTGGCGGCGACGACACGCTGTTCGCGCTCGCCGCGGGCAACGTCCTGTTCGGCACCGCGCGTGGTCGCAAGACCGTCAGCATCGTGCCGATCGCGCAGTAGTTTTCTCTACAGCGGGCCGTGGACCTCGGGTCCACGGCCCGCNCCCGCTGTCGTTTTACACACGTAGCGTGGTGACCTGTGGTGCGAACCAGACCGTAAGTCGCCACGGGTCGTCTGGCTCGGATTTGCGTGGTGAGTTGTGGTGCGGATCGGACCGTAAGTCGCCACGTGACGTCTGGCTCAGGTTCGCGTGGTGACCTGTGGTGTGGATCGGACCGTAAGTCGCCACGGGTCGTCTGGCTCGGGTTCGCGTGGTGAGTTGTGGTGTGGATCGGACCGTAAGTCGCCACGGGTCGTCTGGCTCGGGTTTGCGTGGTGAGTTGTGGTGCGGATCGGACCGTAAGTCGCCACGGGTCGTCTGGCTCGGGTTCGCGTGGTGAGTTGTGGTGCGGATCGGACCGCAACTCACCACGTTCATGAGAGTTGTGGTGAGTTGCGGTGAGGATCGAGCCGCACGTCACCACACAGGAAGTGAAGTGGGAGTCGAAGTGACCACGTTCGTCGACCGGGTAGTGCTGCACCTGCAGGCGGGTGACGGCGGGCACGGCTGTGCCTCCGTGCACCGGGAGAAGTTCAAGCCGCTCGGCGGGCCGGACGGCGGCAACGGCGGGCACGGCGGGAGCATCACCCTGGTGGTGGACCCGCAGCGGCACACCCTGCTGGACTTCCACTTCCACCCGCACATCAAGGCCAACAGCGGCGGCGGTGGCGCCGGGGCGAACCGGGACGGCGCGACCGGCCGGGACCTGATCCTCAAGGTTCCGGACGGCACCGTCGTGCAGACCGAGGACGGCGAGGTGCTGGCCGACATGGTCGGCGCCGGCACCGAGTTCACCGTGGCCCGGGGTGGCCGGGGTGGCCGGGGCAACGCGTCGCTGGCCAACGCCCGCCGCAAGGTGCCCGGGTTTGCCGAGCTGGGTGAGCCGGGTGACCGGCTGGACGTGGTGCTGGAGCTGAAGAGCGTCGCCGACGTCGGCCTGGTCGGTTTCCCGTCGGCCGGCAAGTCGTCGCTGATCGCGGTGATGTCCGCGGCCAAGCCGAAGATCGCCGACTACCCGTTCACCACCCTGGTGCCGAACCTGGGTGTGGTGCAGGCCGGTGAGGAGACGTACACCATCGCCGACGTGCCCGGCCTGATCCCCGGCGCGGCCACCGGCAAGGGCCTGGGCATGCAGTTCCTGCGGCACATCGAGCGGACCTCGGTGCTGGTGCACGTGCTGGACGCGGCGGCCCCGGAGATCGAGCGTGACCCGCTCGCCGACCTGGAGGCGATCGAGGCGGAGCTGTCCGCCTACGGTGGCCTGGAGGACCGGCCGCGGATCGTGGTGCTCAACAAGGTCGACATCCCGGACGGGCGCGACCTGGCCGAGATGGTCCGCCCCGACCTGGAGGCCCGTGGCTACCAGGTGTTCGAGATCAGCG
Organism: Actinoplanes sp. G11-F43; assembly: GCF_050589265.1. NCBI lineage: Bacteria > Bacillati > Actinomycetota > Actinomycetes > Micromonosporales > Micromonosporaceae > Actinoplanes > Actinoplanes sp. G11-F43. Next base: position 89,593 of record NZ_JBNZCE010000011.1, on the reverse strand, counting down.
CGATGACCCGTGAGGGGTTGCGCGAGTTCGGGTTCGCCCTGGCCAAGATGGTCGCCGACTACCGTGCGGCCAAGCCGGTCGAGGAGGCGACCCGGATCGTGATCCGCCCCCGGGCGGTGGACGACACCGGCTTCACCGTCGAGCAGGACGAGGACGGCGTCTTCGTGGTCAAGGGCACCCAGGTGGAACGCTGGGTGCGGCAGACCAACTTCGACAACGACGAGGCCATCGGCTACCTCGGCGACCGGCTGGAGCGGCTCGGGGTGGAGACCGCCCTGGGCAAGGCGGGCGCGGTCACCGGCAGCCCGGTCCGGATCGGGCTGCGGGAGTTCGACTGGGCGCCCAACGCCGGTGAGTACGTCTCCGGCCCGCGCGGCACCGACTCCCGTCTGGAGGAGCTGGACACCCGCCCGTCGGCGGCGCAGCGGCTCGCGGCCCGTAAGGCCCGGCGGATCCGCAACGACGACGAGATGGTGCACATGGCGGCCGACGGCACGGTCAGCACGGTCACCAACTCGAAGCTGCCGGTGCTGGTCAGCGAGGACGACCTCGATGAGGACACCGACCAATAGGCGGACGGCCAGATCAGCGCAACCCGCCGGAAACGGTCGTCACCTAGAGTCACCGTCGTGCTGATCGAATTCCGAACCTCCCTGGACCCGGAACTGGGCGTTCTGGCCACCGCCGCGCAGCGGGAGCTGGCCGACGCCGGGCTCCGGGCCGGGAGCCGGATATTCGAGCCCCACGACGACGCCGAACACCTGGTCGGCGTGGTGCACGGCCGGGCGGTGGCGTGCGCCACGTGGCGGCCGCTGGGCCCGGGCGAGGCCGAGGTGCGGCGGATCTATGTGCGTCCCGCCTTTCGCGGCCGGGGGCTGGCCCGCCAGCTGATCGTGGCGGTCGAGGAGGAGGCGCTCGCCGTGGACCGGCCGGTGCTCCGGCTGGAGCTGGAGTCCGGGCAGCCCGCGGCGATCGCCCTGTTCCAGTCGTCCGGTTACCGGCCGGTCCGGTCGGCCGCCCCGGACCGGGTGACCTTCGTCAAACAGCTGCCGGCGCTAGTTCAGTAGGCCCAGGGCGGTGCGGGTCCGGCGTACCGCGGCAATCGCTCGTGGACGGACCGCCGCGACGCCCGCGGCCAGGATCTCGCGGACGTGCCCGGGGTCGGCGGACAGCTCGGCGTGCCGCGCCCGGATCGGCGTGAGCAGCGCCTCCACCGCGTCGGTCACCTCCCGTTTCAGCTTGCCGTAGGAGTGCCCGTCACCCGGCGCCCGCCCGGAGCAGGCGGCCAGGATGTCGATCAGGTTGGTGACGCCCGGCTGCCGGTCCGGATCGCGGCGGACGACGGCCAGTTCGTCGGTGACCGCGCGGGCGATGGTCCGGTGCACCACCTCCGGCGGGTCGAGCAGGGCGATCCGCCCGGTACTGCCGCTCTTGCCCATCTTGGCGGACGGTTCGGCCAGGTCCATCACGCGGGCGGCGGCCTCCGGGCGCACCCCCTCGGGCACCGTGAAGGTCTTCCCGTAGCGGGTGTTGAACCTGGTCGCGAGGGTGCGGGCCAGCTCCAGATGCTGGTTCTGGTCCTCACCGACCGGCACCTGATCGATGTCGTGCAGCAGGATGTCGGCGGCCATCAGCACCGGATAGGTGAGCAGGCTGAGCCGCACGTGACCGCCGCCGGCAGACTTCTCCCTGAACTGGATCATGCGGGCCGCCTCACCGAACCCGGCCACGCACTCCAGCAGATAGTGCAGCTCGGTGTGCTCCGGGACCTGTGACTGCACGATGATCGGGGTGCGGTCCGGGTCGACCCCGGCGGCCAGCAGGACGGTGGCCTGTTCGAGAGTGAGGGCCCGTACCCGCGCGGGGTCGTGATCCATGGTCAGCGCGTGCAGATCGGCGATCATCGCGATCGAGTCGGTGTGCGCCTGGGCGGCGAGCAGCGGGCGCAGAGCGCCCAGCAGATTCCCGAGATGCAGGTGGCCGGTGGGCTTGAAGCCGGTCAGGCGGCGGGTGGTCGTCATTTCAGATCTCCAGACTGGGTACGGGAGACCGCCCTGCCCCGGGAGACGTGAGAACACGAAACGGCCGCCCGGAGTCGGACGGCCGCGGAAGGAAGTCGCGCGTGGGTGAGCCGCCCCGTCAGGGCAGCCACCAGTTCGTGCACAGCGCGCGCATGTCGCCCAGCGTACCCCGCCCGGCACCCGGCCTGCGGAGCCGGAACGGCATGATGGTCGGCATGCCCACCCTCACCCGTGCCGAAGCCGTCGAGCGAGCATCCCTCGTCGACGTCGAGGAGTACCATGTCGACCTGGACCTGACCGGCTCCGGGGACACCTTCCGATCCCGCGCGGTGGTCCGGTTCCGCGCCCGTGCCGGCGCCGCCACCTTCCTGGAGTTCGAGCCCGCCGCGGTCGCCTCGATCACCCTGAACGGCGTGGCCGTCCCCGCGGAGGCCTCGACCGGCGACCGCCTGGAGCTGACCGGCCTGGCCGAGGAGAACGAGCTGGTCGTCGACGCGACCATGCGGTACCGCAACGACGGCGAGGGCCTGCACCGCTACGTCGACCCGGCGGACGGCAACACGTACCTCTACCAGCACGTCTTCATCAACAACGCGGGCCGGGTGCTGCCCGCCTTCGACCAGCCCGACCTCAAGGCGGTCTTCCGGGTCAGCGTGACCGCGCCGCCGGAGTGGCTGGTCGCCACCAACGGCGTGCTGATCTCCCGGGACGGCGGCCGCTGGGAGTTCGCCCCCACCAAGCGGATCTCCACCTACCTGGCCACGCTGATCGCCGGGCCGTACCACGCGGTCACCGCCGAACACGACGGCATCCCCCTCGCCCTGTACGCGCGGGCCTCCCTCGCCGAGCACCTGGACGAGCAGGCGCCGGAGATCCTCGAACTGACCCGGCAGTCGCTGGACCGGTTCCACGAGATGTTCGAGGTCCGCTACCCGTTCGGGCAGTACCAGCAGGCGTTCGCCCCGGAGTTCAACTTCGGCGCGATGGAGTACCCGGGCCTGGTCGTCTTCCGGGACGAGCTGATCCCCCGCTCGGCGGTCACCGAGAGCGAGCGGGAACGCCGGGCCAACGTCATCGCCCACGAGATGGCCCACATGTGGTTCGGTGACCTGGTCACCATGGCCTGGTGGGACGACCTGTGGCTGAACGAGTCGTTCGCCGAGTACCTGGGCTCCCGGGTCACCGCCGAGGCCACCCGGTTCACCGGCGCGTGGACCACCTTCGCGATGCAGCGCAAGGCCTGGGGGCTGCGCGCCGACCAGCGTCCCTCCACCCACCCGGTGGCGCCGGCCGAGGTCCGCGACACCGAGGAGGCGCTGCTCAACTTCGACGGCATCTCGTACGCCAAGGGCGCCGCGATCCTCAAGCAGCTGGTCGCGTGGCTCGGTGACGAGGCGTTCCTGGCCGGGCTCAACGACCACTTCAAGACCCACGCGTACGGCAACGCCACGCTCGCCGACCTGCTCGGCGCCCTCTCCGAGGCCAGCGGCCGGGACCTGTCCGGCTGGGCCGAGGTGTGGCTGCGCCGCGCCCAGGTCAACACACTGCGCGCCGAGGTGACCCGGGACGGGGCCGGCTACGCCGAGGTGGCCGTGGTGCAGACCGCCCCCGAGGCGTACCCCACCCCGCGCCCGCACCGGATCGGCGTCGGCCTCTACGACCGGACCGCCGACGGCACCGTGGTGCTGCGGGCCCGCCACGACGTCGAACTGGCCGCCACCGGGCGCACCGTGCTGACCGCGCTGACCGGGCAGCCCGCGGCCGATCTGCTGCTGCTCAACGACGGTGACCTGACGTACGCGAAGATCCGCCTCGACGAGGACTCCGCGGCCGCCGTGCCGGAGCTGCTGCCGCGCCTGGACGACTCGCTGGCCCGCGCGGTGATCTGGGCGTCGGTGCTGGACTCGGTGGTCGACGGCGAACGCCCGGTCACCGAACTGGCCGGCCTGGTGCTGGCCGCGCTGCCCGCCGAATCCGAGGTGGCGGTGATCGAGGACGTGCTGCGGGCCACCCGCGGCCTGGTCGACCGGTACACCACCGCGCAGACCCGGCCGGCCGTCCTGGCCACCCTCGCCGAGGCCGCCGACCGGCTGCTCGCGGTCGCCCCGGCCGGCGACTCCCGGCAGCTCGCCGCGGCCCGCGGCCTGATCGGCGCGACCGTCGACGCCGACCGGCTGCGCGGCTGGCTGGCCGGCGCGAACGTGCCGGACGGGCTGGCCGTCGACGCCGACCTGCGCTGGCTGATCCACTACCGGCTGGCGATCCTGGGCGAGATCGGCGCCGAGGTGATCGAGGCCGAGCTGGCGAACGACCGCAGCGCCACCGGCGAGCAGTGGGCCGCCCGCTGCCGTGCCGCCCGCCCGGACGCCGCCGCCAAGGAGGCCGCCTGGACCGCGATCGTCGGCGACGGCACCCTCTCCAACCGGCTGGCCGATCTCACCGCGAGCGGCTTCTGGCAGCCCGAACAGCTGGACCTGCTGGCCCCGTACGCCGAGCGCTACTTCGCCGACATGCCGGGCATGCTGCGGATCCGGGGCGGGATGAGCGCCGAGCACATCGCCATCTCGGCGTACCCGGCACTGCTCGTCTCGGAGCGGACCCGGCAGCTCGCCGCCGGCCTGCTCGCGACGCCCGGCCTGAACCAGATCCTGCACCGTGTGGTCCAGGACTGGGACGACGACATGCGGCGCGCACTGCTCGCCCGCCGCTGACCGGATTCGCCCGTCCGGCACCCCCGTGCCCGTACGGCCTCGTAGCCTGAGGCCACGGGGGTGAAGGGTGGAGTGGTCCGAGGAGCTGTCCAGTGGCCTGCTGCAGGCCGCACCGGACGCGATCCTGGTCCTGGACGGCGGCCGCATCGTGCTCGCCAACGACCGCGCCGAGCAGATGTTCGGCTGGCCCCGCGCCGAACTCGTCGGCCAGTCCGTCGAGGTGCTGCTGACCGCCGACTCCACCGCCCACTACCCGGAACGGCAGCGGCGGATCCTGGAGGGCGAACCGGGCTCGATCGGCCATATCGTGACCACCGTCCGCCGCCGCGACGGCACCGAACTACCCGTCGAGTCGTCCACCACGGTCATCGACACCGCCCAGGGCCGGCTCGCCGTCGCGGTGGTCCGGGACGTGACCGAACGGCTCCGGGCCGAACAGGAGAAGGACCGGCTGCGGGCCGAGGCGCACGCCCACCGCAGCCGCCGCCTGGAGAGCCTCGGCCAGCTCGCCGGGGGCATCGCCCACGACTTCAACAACATGCTCGGGGTGATCCTCAACTACGCGCACTTCGTGATCGAGGAGGCGCAGTCCGAGCAGCCGGACCTCGCGATGATCGCCTCCGACGCCGCCCAGGTGGTCCGGGCCGGCGAGCGCGGCACCGACCTCACCCACCAGCTGCTCTCCTTCGCCCGGCGGGAGGTGGTCCGCCCCCAGCCGGTCGACCTGAACCGCCGGATCGCCGAGACCCGGGAGATGCTGCGCCGGACCGTCGGCGACCAGATCGTGCTGACCGTCGAACCCGGCCCCGACCTGCCGACCGTCACCTGCGATCCCGGCCAGCTCGAACAGATGCTGATCCACCTGGCCCAGAACGCCCGCGACGCGATGCCCGGCGGCGGCCGGCTGGAGATCGGCACGGCACTGCTCGGCGACCGGGTGGTGCTGCGGGTCAGCGACACCGGCCGGGGCATGACCGCCGAGGTGGCCGAGCGCGCGTTCGAGCCGTTCTACACCACCAAGGGCAGCGGCGAGGGGACCGGACTCGGGCTGGCCACCGTCTACGGCATCGTCACCCAGGCCGGCGGGGAGGTGTCCCTGACCAGCGAGGTCGGGATCGGCACCACGATCACCGTGCTGCTGCCGGCCGGGGAGCCGGTCGCCGTGGCGCCGAGCCCGGAGGAGCCGGCCGGGACCGGGGCCCGCGGGGAGACCCTGCTGGTCGTCGAGGACGAGGACGCCCTGCGGGACGTGGCCGGGCGGATCCTCAGCGGGGCCGGGTACCGGGTGCTGTCGGCGGAGGGCGGGGTGCAGGCGCTGGAACTGGCCGCCCGGCACGACGGGGAGATCGATCTGCTGGTCAGTGACGTGGTGATGCCCGGGATGCTGGGCAAGGAGCTGGCCGAACGGCTCGTCGTAGTGAGGCCGGGCACACGGGTGCTCTACATGTCCGGGTACGCCCAGCCGGTACTGGCGTCGCAGGGGACCCTGGATCCTGGCGTAGCGCTGCTGGAGAAACCCTTCACGGCCAACGACCTGCTCACAGCCGTACGACGTCGTCTGGATGGTTGAAATATATTCACCATATGTCGGGTAAGCGTATCGGGATCATGGGTGGGACGTTCGACCCCATCCACCACGGGCACCTGGTCGCGGCGAGCGAGGTCCAGGCGCGATTCGATCTGGACGAGGTGATGTTCGTCCCCACCGGCCAGCCGTACGAGAAGGGCCGGGTCTCGCCCGCCGAGGACCGCTACCTGATGACGGTCGTCGCCACCGCCTCCAACCCGCGCTTCCACGTCAGCCGCGCCGACATCGACCGGGACGGTCCCACCTACACCGTCGACACGCTGCGGGACATGCGTGCCGTCTACGGGCAGTCGGCCGAGCTGTACTTCATCACCGGCGCCGACGCCCTGGCCCGCATCATGTCGTGGAAGGACGCGCTGACCATGCTCGGCCTGGCGCACTTCATCGGCGTCACCCGGCCGGGTTTCGAACTCAGCAACGAGCACCTGCCGGCCGACAGCGTGACCCTGGTCGAGGTCCCGGCGATGGCCATCTCGTCCAGCGCCTGCCGAAACCGGGTGGCAGCCGGGCTGCCGGTCTGGTACCTGGTACCGGACGGTGTCGTGCAGTACATCAACAAGCGGGGCCTGTATCGGGACTCGGGGACTGCCGACCCGGTGTGAGACGCTTGATGTCCTGACACCCGACCGAGGGGACCCCTTTTGCCCGTCACCGAACGCGCTCTCGAACTAGCCCTGGCGGCCGCACAGGCCGCAGCGGACAAGAAGGCGCACGACATCTCCATCATCGACGTCGCCGAGCAGCTCTACATCACCGACGCGTTCGTCATCGCCTCCGCCTCCAACGAGCGGCAGGTGATCGCGATCGTCGACGCGATCGAGGAAGCACTGGTCCACCTCCCGGAGAAGGCCAAGCCGGTGCGGCGCGAGGGCGAGCGCCAGGGCCGCTGGGTGCTCCTCGACTTCGTCGACATCGTGGTGCACGTCCAGCATGCCGAGGAGCGCGAGTTCTACGCCCTCGACCGCCTCTGGAAGGACTGCCCGATCATCCCGTTCGTCGACCGGGACCTGGCCGAAGCCGGCGCCGAGGCACCGTGACCCGCCTCATCGTCTGGCGGCACGGCAACACCGACTGGAACGCGAGTTCCCGGTTCCAGGGCCAGGCCGACATCCCGCTCAACGAGCTGGGCCGCCGCCAAGCCGCCGACGCCGCCGATCTGCTGGCCCGGCTGTCCCCGGACGTGATCGTCGCCAGCGACCTGAGCCGGGCGTACGAGACCGCCACCGCGCTGGCCACCCGCACCGGGCTCGACATCCGGCCCGACCAGCGGCTGCGGGAGCGGTTCTTCGGCGAGTGGCAGGGCCTGACCACCGACGAGATCCGCGCCACACACCCCGCGGAGCACGCCCGGTGGAAAGCCGGCGACGACGACCTCGGCTGCGGCGTGGAGTCCCTCGACGACCTCGGCAAACGGGTCGGCGACGGGCTGCAGGACGCGGCCCGTCTCGCCCCCGGCGGCACCGTCGTGGTCGCCTCCCACGGTGGGGCGGCCCGGCAGGGTGTCGGCCAGCTGCTCGGCTGGCCACGGGAGCAGATGCGCACCCTGCGGGCCCTGCAGAACTGTCACTGGGTCGACCTGACCCACGACGACTCCCGTGGGTGGCAGCTGGCGGCGTACAACGTCGGGGTTCTCTGAGGGAACCGGATCCGTTCCGGTAACGTCTGATCACCATGCTGATCCGTAAGACCGTCGTCCCCGCCGCGCTGTTCCTGGCGCTCACCGCCGGTTGCGCGAACAACGCTCCGATCGACGCGGGCGGAGTCCCCGAGCCCGCCTTCTCGAGCTCGGCCCCGGCCTCGGCCCCGCCCTCGCTCGCGCCGTCGGCCGACGGCTCCGCGGAACCGGGGTCGGTCACCCTGACCGGCACGGTGAGCGCCGGCGTCGAACCGAAATGCGTCCTGCTCAAGGACGGCACCGGCGACCACCAGCTGATCATCAGGGACGAGAGCCTGCGCGCCAAACTCCGCCCCGGGGCCTCGGTCACCGTCGTCGGCAAGGCCCAGCCCGGCCTGATGACCACCTGCCAGCAGGGGCAACCGTTCGAGGTCACGTCGCTCACCGTCAACTGAGTCGAGTACCTTGCCTGCATGACCATCGCGGTTGTGACCGACTCCACCGCGTACCTGCCGGCCGAGCTGAGCGGCACGTATGACCTGACCATCGTGCCGCTCACCGTCGTGATCAACGGCTGGGACGGGCTGGAGGGCATCGAGGTCTCCCCGGCCGAGGTGGCCGGCGCGCTCACCGCCCGCCGGGCCGCCGTCAGCACCTCCCGGCCGGCACCCGCCCAGTTCACCGCCGAATACCGCCGCCTGCTCGACGCCGGCGCCGACGGTGTCGTCTCGGTACACCTGTCCGCCAAACTCTCCGGCACCCACGAGGCCGCCCAGCTCGCCGCCGCCGAAGTCGGGCCCCGCGTCCGGGTCGTCGACAGCGGCACCGCGGCGATGGGCCTCGGCTTCCCCGCGCTGGCCGCCGCCGCGGCCGCCCGCGACGGCGGAGACCTCGACACCGTCACCCGGGCGGCGAGCGCGGTCGCCGGCCGGGTCACCACCCTCTTCTACGTCGACACCCTGGAATTCCTGCGCCGCGGCGGCCGCATCGGCGCCGCCTCCGCCCTCGTCGGCACCGCCCTGTCGGTCAAACCGATCCTGCACGTGGAAGACGGCGCGGTCACCGTCCGCGACCGGGTCCGGACCGCCGGACGGGCCCTCACCCGCCTCGTCGACCTCGCCGTCGAAGCCGCCGGCACCGGCGAGGCCGACATCGCGGTCCACCACCTGGGCACCCCCGCCCGGGCGTCAGCCCTCGCCGGAGCACTCGGCGACCGGCTCGGCGACCGGCTGCGCGACTGCTACCTCACCGAGGTCGGCGCGGTCGTCGCGGCACACACCGGACCAGGGCTGGCCGGCGTCGTCGTTCATCAAAGACCCTGATCATCCGGTACGGGCCACGAACTCGCGGACCAGCGCGGCGGCTCGTGCCCGGTACGGGTCAGATGGGGCAGCAGATCCGCCCACGGCACCGTACGGTCCCCGAACGTCACCTCGTCGGCCTCCGGCAGCAGGATCGGCCCGTCCGCCGGCCACAGCGCCCGGGTGCGCCAGCCGTCCACCATCGTCAGCGCGGCCTCCCCCGGGGCCGGGTGCCGGGCGTACTCGTGCATGGCCAGCAGGCACTCCGCCCGCCGCGTGGCCCGGAACAGCTCGTCGTCCGGACCCGGCCGGTAGGGAACCGTGCAGCCGTTCTCGTCACTCACGTACGCCATCGGGCTCAACGGGTGCGGCGACGTCACGAACAACCGCTCCACCTCGGCGAACAGGGCCGGCAGGTGCGGGCTGCCGGCCGCCGTCACCAGCAGGGTGCCGCGCTCCGGGGCGAACGCCACCGGGGCGCCGCCCAACTGCTCCGCCAGACGGGACAGCCAGCCCGGGAGCAGCAGATGCGAGGTCCAGTAGGCGTCGCCGTCATCCACGAAACGGACGGTCGTCACATCGCCTTGGATGGTGGCGCCGGTCAGATTCGCCCGGGCGGTGGCGAAGATGAGGTCCGCGGTGGAGCGCCAGGTGGCGGACTGGGCCTCGGTCACGTACGTCATCGTGTCGGGCTGATCGACGACCACGAACTCCGACAGGAACGGCAGAACCGGCCGGTGCAGCGGGGAACCCGGGACCGAGCCCCGCAACACCGGGCGCAACAGAGGCGCCGCCTCCCGCCACGACACCGGGACCCGCAACAACTCGGCGATCAGATCGTCCGGGGTACGGCGGCCGGACAGAAACGGGGCCAGCGGCAGAATCGTCGGCTCCGCGTCACCCGGCGCGGTGAAACGGATCTCGAACGGGCGGGACAGATAGCGGGCGTCCGTGACACCGGCCCGGCGCAGGCGGCGAAGCATCCGGCCGGCCAGGCGGGCGCGGGCGATCCTGCGGAGCAGGCCCACGGGATCCTCCCTTCCGGTCACCGCCTCCTATCAGTGGGCGCTTATGACCTGCGGTTATCTGTCACCGGCGGCCGTCCCATCACCGGCGTCTCGCCAGGATCGCGCGAGCGTCGAGATCATCGTCGGTCAGCACCGTGGCAGTCAATCCGTGACGTTCCACCACCTCGATCGCGGCCCGCGTCTGCGCCTCGGTGATCTCCGAGATGAGCAGGCCGGTGGGGGACAGCCAGTCGGCGGCGCCCGCGACCACCCGGCGGAAGATCGCCAGCCCGTCGTCGCCGCCGTCCAGCGCCGTGTGCGGTTCGTGATCGCGGGCTTCGGCGGGCAGAAACGGGATGTGGCGGGTCGCCACGTAGGGGACATTGGCCAGCAGCAGGTCGATGCGCCCGCGCAGACGCGGTGGCAGGGCGTGGAATAGGTCGCCCTGATGAACTCGCGGCCGGTCCTGTCCGCCCGCCTCCGCCCAGGGGTCCGGCCGCTGCTGAACGCCGGATTCGTCCCAGGCTTCCGGGGGTGGCTGTTCGTCGTGGTCCTCCGGTGCGCCCGGCTTCCCTGGCGTGCTCGGATTTCCTGTCGTGCCCAGGTCCTGTGTTGTGTCCGGGTTCCCTACCGTGCCCAGGTTCTGTGCCGTGCTCGGGTTTCCTGCTGTGCCAGGGTTCTGTGCCGCGCCCGGGTTCTGTGCTGTGTTCGGGTTTCCTGCTGTGCCAGGGTTCTGTGCCGCGCCCGGGTTTTGTGCTGTGCCCGGGCTCCCTGCCGCCCCCGCGTTTCGTGCCGTGCCTGGGTTCGGTGCCACGCCCAGGTTCTCCGCCGCGCAGGTCACGGCGACCGGGTCCAGGTCGGCGGCGTGCAGGCGGATGTCCGGTCGGCGGCTTCGGAGTGCGAGGCCGAGAGCGCCGGAACCACAGCACAGGTCCACCACCACTGCCCGCGGGCCGATCTCGGCGGCGGCCAGCCGAACCAGCAGCTCGCTGCGGACCCGGGGGACGAAGACGCCGGGGCGTAGGCGCACCCGGACCCCGCAGAAGTCCGCCCAGCCGACCACCTGCTCCAAGGGCTCGCCGGAGACGCGCCTCGCCACCAGGGTGTCCAAGAACTCCGTGCCGGTGACCGACCTCACGGTGAGGGCCGCCTCCGTGCTGGTGGTCGCCTCCACGCCGGTGGTCGCCTTCGTGGCGGTGGCCGCCTCGATCAGGATCGCCGCCTCGTCCTCCGCGAAGACGCAGCCGGCGGCCCGCAGCCGGAGCACCACCGAGGCAAGCGTATCGGGTTCGGGCACGGGCGTCCTTCGGTTGTCCACAGTGACGAGTTGTCCACAGGGGTGTGAGCGGCGGAGCTTCCAGGCTCCTACGGTCAGGCCGTGCGAGAGGCGAAGGATAGCGGTGACGTGGTGGGAGCGCGGCTGCGGGCGGTGCTCTCCGAAGGTACGGGCCGGGGGCCGGTGCTCTCCTCCGGGGCTGGCCGGAGGCAGGCGCCTGCCACGGGTGTCCGCCGTGGGGCGGTTCCTCCCACCGGTCTTCATCCAGGGGCCGGCTCCTCCCCGGAGCCGGTTTCCGCCGCTGGGCCGGGGCGGCGGCCGGTGCCCGACGAGGGGCCGTTGGAATGGGCTGACATCGTCCCGGCCTGGGGCTCGGAGGAGGATGACCTCACCCCTTTCGGGGCGGATTCCGGGACCGGTTCGCCGCCGTCCGGTGCGTCCGGTTTCTCCGCCGGGCCGGATCGGGACGGCGGTCCGCCCGGTGGCGTCTTCGACGGCTCTTCAGGTGAGCCGTCCGGGGCTGTTGAGCCGTCCGGAGCTGTTCCGGGACCCGGAGCAGGCTTTCCCTGGGATGCACCAGGGGTGGTGCGCGCTGTTACTCCCGGGCCGGGCTCTCCGGCGCGGAGGCCGTCCGTTGCCGGACCGGGTCTTCCGGCAGGACCGGGCCTTTCGACGGGTCCGGACTTTTCGACGGGACCGGGCCTTCCGGCTGGACCGGCATCCGAGTCGGGTCATTCGTCTACGGATGGCCTCGGGTTCGGCGTTGAGCGCGGTTCTGGGGATGGCTTCGAGAAAGAGCAGGGCGGTCATCCCGGTGTGACACCGGTTTCCAGACCGGCTCCGGCTCATGGCTCTCACACGACGGAGTCGTTCCGGCGCGTGTCGCCGTCACCTTCAGGGTCATCCGCTGCGCCGATGTCATCTCGGCCGGAGCCGGCTGTGCCGATGGCTAACACGTCGGGGGACTCCGATTTCTCTGTTCAGTGGGAGGAGGCGTCTGCGGACGATCTTGATGGGGCCAGAGGTGGTGGCGGGCTCAGTTCGGCGGGGGCGTTCGAGGGTGAGCGCCGTCAGTGGCTGCACGCCTTCGATCCGGGGCGGCCCGGGGTTCGGGCGCTGACCGCCGTCGCGGTGGTGGTCGTGCTGGTGGCGGCTTTTCTGGCGTGGCGGGCCCGGCCCCGGCTCGACGAGGTGGCCGGCCCCGGCGGCGTCGCCGCTGTTGACGACGGTGCGGCCGGTGGACCCGGCGAGATCGGCACGCTGGGCGGGACCGGTGCGACCGGTGGGATCGGGGTTCCTGGCGGGACGGGTGTGCCTGGGGCGGCGCGTGGTTCGGCGGTCGAGGTGGTGGTGGCGGTCGGCGGGAAGGTGCGCAAGCCGGGACTGGTGCGTCTCAGCCCGGGTGCCCGGGTCGCCGATGCTCTGGAGGCAGCCGGTGGGGCGAACCCGGGGGTCGACGTGGCCGTCCTCAACCTCGCCCGGCGGGTCGTCGACGGTGAGTTGATCATGGTCGGTGTCACCCCGCCGCCGGGCGCCATCACCGGCCCACCCGCCGGCACCGGAGCGCCCGGCCCCGGCGGCGCACCGGTGAACCTCAACACCGCCACCCTCGCCGAGCTGGACGGGCTTCCCGGGGTGGGGCCGGTGCTCGCCCAGCGGATCCTCGACGCCCGGGAGTCGCAGGGTGGCTTCCGGGCGGTCAGCGATCTGCGGAAGGTGAGCGGGATCGGCGACTCCCGCTACGAACAGCTCAAGGACCTGGTGACGGTCTGATGGCCAGGCCGGCGCCTGACTCGCGAAAGGTCCCGGATCTGCGGCTGGCCGGGTTCGCCATCGGTCTCTGGATGGCGGCACTGGCCGCGTTGCACGTTCCGGCTGTCTGGGGCTCGGCGATCGGGGTCACCGCCCTGACGGCAGCGATCCTGACCGTCGTGGTGCCGCTGCTGCCCACTTCGCGGGGTGAGGGCCGGTGGGCGGAGAGGGCGCGGCCTTCTTCGCGAGGCGGGAGCCGGTGGGCGGAGAGGGTGCGGCCTTCTTCATGGGGCGGGGGTCGGTGGGCGGGCAGGGTGCGGCCTTCTTCGTGGGGCGGAGGTCGATGGGCGGCGGGGGCGATGCCCTCTTCCCGGCGCGGGGCGGCGGAGGGCTGGGCGGGCGCGGTTCGGTGGATCGGGGTGGCGGTGCTGCTCGGGGTGGGGTGTGGGGCTGTGGCCACGGCGGCTCGGGTGTCGGTGCGGGAGGCTCCGATGCTGGCGGAACTGGTGGCGAGCGGTGCCACCGTACGAGCGGAACTGGTTGTCCGGGACGACCCGCGGCCGCTCGCACGGACCGCGGGGCCACCCACCTTCCTGGTGGCCGTCGACTTCGAGACCGTCGTGGCGGAAGGGGCCGCGCCGATCCGGCTGGCCGCTCGGGGACTGGTGCTGGGGTCGGATCCGGGGTGGCGGGGGCTGCTTCCGGGTCAGCGGGTCGCCGCCGGTGGACGGCTGATGCCTCCCCGGCCCGGTGACCTGCGGGCCGCGGTGCTCTCGGCCCGGAAAGCGCCCGAGCCGATCGGGCAGCCGTCGTGGGCGCAGCGGGCGGCCGGTGTGCTGCGCGCGGGGCTCCAGAAAGCCTGTGAACCACTGCCGGACGACTCCGGCGGGTTGCTCCCAGGCCTGGTCGTCGGCGACACCAGCCGACTGGATCCGGGGCTGGAGGAGGATTTCCGTACCACCGGATTGACGCATTTGACCGCTGTGTCAGGTACCAACATCACGATCGTGGTCGGCGTCGTGCTCTTCGTGGCGCGGCGGGTGGGCGCCGGTCCGATGCTCTGCGCGCTGGCCGGCGCGGTGGCGCTCGTCGGCTTCGTCATCCTGGCCCGGCCCTCGCCCAGTGTGATCAGAGCCGCGGCGATGGGCACGATCGGGCTGATCGGGCTGGCCGCCGGACGGCCACGGGTGGCGGTTCCGGCGCTGGCGGCGGGCGCCGTGGTGCTGCTGATCGCCGATCCGGAGCTGGCGTCGGACGCCGGGTTCGCGCTGTCGGTGCTGGCCACGGCCGGGCTGCTGCTGATCGCCCCGGTCTGGCGCGACGGGCTGCGGAGGCGGGGCTGCCCGGCGGGTGTGGCGGAGGCTCTGGCGGTGCCGGCCGCGGCCCAGGTCGCCTGCGGCCCGGTGGTCGCGGCCATCTCCGGGACGGTCAGTCTCGTCGCGGTTCCGGCGAATCTGGTCGCGGTTCCGGCGATCGCCCCGGCCACGGTCTTCGGGGTGGCGGCGGCGATGCTGTCCCCGGTGTGGCCGGCGGCCGCCGAGTTCGCGGCGTGGATCGGGCACTGGCCGACCGAGTGGCTGGTGCTGATCGCGCACACCGGCGCCCGGGTGCCGTCGGGGGCGCTGCCGTGGCCGGGCGGGACCTTCGGCGGGATCCTGCTCGCGGTGCTGACGGTGGCGTTCCTGTTCGCGGCGCGGCGGGTGATCGTACGGCGGCTGGCGCTCGTCATCGCTCTCGGCGCGATCATCGGGGCTCTTCCGGTGCGGTTGCTCGCCTCCGGCTGGCCACCGCCCGGCTGGCTGGTGGTGGCCTGCGCGGTCGGGCAGGGTGACGCGCTGGTGCTGGCGGCCGGGGCGGGACGGGCGGTGGTGGTGGACGCCGGGCCGGAGCCGAACGCGGTCGACCACTGTCTGCGCCGGCTCGGGGTTCGTACCGTGGTGATCCTGATCGTCAGCCACTTCCACGCCGACCACATCGGTGGGGTGACCGGAGTCTTCCGGGACCGCGAGGTGGGCGCCGTGATCGGACCGGACTGGCCGGAGCCCGCGGGTGGCCGGGCCGCCGTCGAGGAGGCCGCCGCCGGGGCCGGGATCGCGGTGCGGGCGGCCGGTCCGGGCTGGGTCTGGACGGTCGGTGACCTGCGGCTGGAGGTGCTCGGCCCGGTCACGCCGATGCGGGGGACGAACTCGGACCCGAACAACAACTCATTGATCGTACGGGCGGTCTCCGGTGGCCGTTCGGTGCTGCTGCTGGGGGATGCCGAGACGGAGGAGCAGGAGGAACTGACGGGCGTGTACGGGGCCGGGCTGCGGGCCGACGTGCTGAAGGTCGCCCACCACGGGAGTGCTCTGCAGGATCCGGAACTGCTGGACGCGGTGGATCCGGCGGTGGCGCTGGTGTCGGTCGGGCGGGACAACGACTACGGGCACCCGAACCCGTCGTTGTTGGGCCGCATCGCCCGGGGCGGGGCCACGATCACACGTACCGATGAATTGGGGGATGTCGCGGTTGTCACGGTCGACGGCGGCCTGGCGGTGGCCGGGCGCGGTGACCCACCGCCATGAGGGGTGCGACACGCCGGAGGAGTAACGCGATCGAGGTCGAGTTTACCCCTGATAAGTCTCAATAAAGGGCGAAATAGTACAAGTCGCTGACGAGTGTGTTAGGCCTGAGCAGGCGACTCTACGGGCGTGAAGGGATATCAGGTTGCCGATATGTCTGGTTTCGTGTTTGGTGATCAGCCGTCTGCGCTAACGAGTGAGGCTCGCGGAACTGTCGGTCCCCCGTGCGACGATGTTGCACGTGAATGCCGCGCCGCCCCCCTCGTTGCTGCTCGTCCAAGGTGATGAGGAGCTACTCGCCGCCCGAGCCGTCGCCGAGGCGGTCGACGCGGCGCGGTCCACGGACCCGGGAGCGGACGTCCGGGAGTACGAGGCCGGTTCCCTCGTGCCCGGTGAGGTCGCCGAGATGCTGAGCCCCTCGCTGTTCGGCGGACGCCGGGTCCTCACTATCCGTAACGGGCAGGACGTGCGCAAGGACCTCAGCGCCACCCTGCTGGCCTACGCGAAGAGCCCCGACCCCGATGTCACCCTGATCGTGACGCACGTGGGCGGGGCCAAGGGCAAGGCGTTCGCCGACGGTCTCCGGGCGGCCGGCGCCACCGTCGTCCCGGTGATGAAGCTGAAGAAGGACGCTGAGCGGATCGCCTTCGTCCGCAACGAGTTCCGCCGCAACGGGGCGCGCTGCGACGACTCGGCCGCGTCCGCGCTGCTCCAGGCGGTCGGCAACGACCTTCGGGAGATCGCGGCGGCCTGTTCGCAGCTGCTCGCCGACACCGACGGCAAGATCACCGAGGCGGTGGTCGCGCGCTACTACAAGGGCCGGGCCGAGGTCACCGGGTTCGCGGTGGCCGACGCGGCAATGGTCGGCGACCTGCCGGGCGCGCTGGAGGCCCTGCGCTGGGCACTGCACGTCGGCGTCGATCCGGTGCCGATCGCCGACGCCCTCGCCGACGGCGTGCGGACCGTCGCGAAGGTGGCGTCAGCCGGGCGCGGCAACCCGTACCAGCTGGCCGGCACTCTCGGCATGCCGGCGTGGAAGATCGAGAAGGCACAGGCCCGCAGCCGCGGCTGGACCCCCGAGGGCCTGGTCGACGCGATGCGCGCGGCCGCCGACTGCAACGCCGCCGTCAAGGGCGGTGCCGAGGACCGGGGTTACGCCCTGGAGCAGACGGTCTTCGCCATCGCGGCGGCCCGGCAGGGCGGGGGATCCCGATGACCCGGACGGTTCGGTCCCAGCCCATCGCGGGCCAGCCGCTGTACGCTCGGGTGCTGCGCCTGCGTCACCTCGCACCCAGCGGACTGCTCTGCTTCGTCTTCCTGGAGGGCGCGCTGGTGCTCGGCGTCCTGCTGGCCCTGGCCGAGCTGGTCAGCTGGTGGGGTGTGCTGGTCCTGCCGTTCACGGTCGCACTGATGGTGAAGTTCAACGATCTGGTCGCCGGTGCGTTCACCCCACGCCCGGTGGCCGGCGAGACGGCGTCGGCTCGTGCCGCCGTGCTGCGCCCGGCCCGGATCACGCACTCCGAGGGTCATGCGGCGTCGGCTTCCACCGGCTCTGAGAGCTATGCGGCGTCGGCTTCCACCGGCTCCCAGGGCTATGCGGCGTCGGATTTCAACGATTCCGAGGGGTATGCCGCGCGGGGTGCCACCGATTCCGCCCCGCCCGGGGTTGCCTCCGGCGGGCGCCCGGTGGGTTCGCCACCCCGAGACTGGCCGGCCACTCGGCCGTCCGGTGACGGGGCGCGGAGGGGGACGACCTACTCCTTCAGCCCGGCCGATGACCCGGGGGCGGAGACGGCGGTCACCTCGATCTTCGCCCGGGGTGGTGCCGGGGCGTCCGCCGGTCAAGCCGGGCGTTACGGGGTGCCCGCCGGAGAGACCGGTCGTGAGGCGTCCACCGGCCCGGCTGGGGGATACGGGACCTCTCCTGGAGCGCGCGAGGAGTTCGCCGGGCAGGCCGGCGTGGGATACGGGGCTTCGCCCGAGGAATTCGCCGAGCAGGGTGGCGGCCGATACGGGGCTTCTCCCGAGGAGTTCGCCGGGCAGGGTGGGCGTTACGGGATGTCTTCCGGGACTGCCGGCGGTCTCGAGCAGGCCGGCGGTGGATACGGGGCGTTCTCCGGCCCGGGCGGCGGGTTTGCGGAGCCGCCTACCACGCGGGGGTATGCGGAGCCCGCCGCGGCAAGAGGCTACGAGGAGCCGTCTGTCACGAGGAATGACGACCTCGGCCGGCCGGCGAGACTCGCGCCGATCGTCTCGCGGGATCCGGCGGCGGTGGGATACGGGCCGACGGTGTCGCCCGAGTTCATGACCGGTGGGTACCGGAACGACGGGCTGGCCGATGTGCCTGCGGCGGGCACCCTCGCACCGGGCACGTTCATGGCGGGGGCGTCCGGATACGGGCATCCCTACGCCCCGTCCGGTGGAGCTCCACACGACGGCCAGGGCGGGGAGCCCCGGCCGTCCGGCGGTAACACGGCTGCTCGCCGACCATGGGCGGATCAACTCGACGTCCGGCAGCAGGTGGCTCGGCAGGCCGCGGCCCGTCGCTACGAATGACCGGTCGGCACTTCGGGCATTCCGGTCGCCCGGCTGCTGGTTGATAGGCCGACACTCCGGCTGGCGTCTGCTCGGTCGCCGGATCACTCGCGGTCAATCCCTCACGCGGGTGAGCTGCTCGGCCGATTGATAGGCCGACACTCCGGCTGGCGTCTGCTCGGTCGCCGGATCACTCGCGGTCAATCCCTCACGCGGGCGAGCTGCTCGGCCGAGATCTTGGTGGGTTTACCGCCGGAAAGAGTCTTCCTCTGGGCTGCTGGCCCGTCCGCGGTCAGTTCCCGCGCGAGTGTCCCCCTTCCGGCCCCGGCCCCGACCCTGGCCCCGACCCTGGCCCTGGCCCTGGCCCTGGCCCCGACCCTGGCCCTGGCCCTGGCAGATCTTGGCGGATTTTCCACCGGATGGAGCCTTCTT
Source organism: Actinoplanes sp. G11-F43 (assembly GCF_050589265.1). Classification (NCBI taxonomy): domain Bacteria; kingdom Bacillati; phylum Actinomycetota; class Actinomycetes; order Micromonosporales; family Micromonosporaceae; genus Actinoplanes; species Actinoplanes sp. G11-F43. The sequence continues at coordinate 70,794 of NZ_JBNZCE010000011.1, read as the reverse complement.
CTCGGCTGCTGGCCCGCTCGCGGTCAATTCCCCGCGCGAGTGTCCGCCTTCCGGCTCCGCCCTGGCCGATCTTGGGGGATTTACCACCGGAAACGGTGGTAAATCCCCCAAGATCTCGGCTGAGCGAGTCGCCCGCACGAGGAATTGACCGCAAGTGATCAGGCAGCCGAGAAACAAGCCGCGAAAGCGGCGGAAAATCCACCAAGATCGGCCAGGGTGGGGCCGGAAAGACGGCCACTCGCGCGGGGAGTGGACCGCGAGCGGGCCGACGGCCAGTGGCACCGTGAGTGGGGCTGGCGGCCAGTGGCACCGTGAGTGGGGCTGGCGGCCAGTGGCACCGTGAGCGGGTCGGCGGCCAGGGCGAAGACTCGTATTGGTGGTGAGTCGGCCGAGGTTGCAGAGTTTGCGGTCGCCTTTGTGAAGCGTCGGCGGTGAGCGAGCCGCCGACCGAGAGGAATGCTCAGAAGGGTGATGAATCACCCGAGATCGGGCGCTTGTGTGGGGAACTGGCCGCGCGGGCCGACCGTGGAGAACAAGACTCATGGCGATCGGGCCGGTGATCGAGGCGGTTGCGGGAGCTCTGTGAACGGGGCAAGACAAGACGCGGAGGCTGTGAGTGGCCGTGTCCGCGATGCGCGACGGTTGCCGGATGGCGGTGGGCGGCGGCTGTCGGGAGGTGCGGCTTGTGGGCGCGGCGGCTGTCGGGAGGTGCGGCTTGTGGGCGCGGCGGCTGCCGGGAGGTGCGGCTTGTGGGCGCGGCGGCTGCCGGGAGGTGCGGCTTGTGGGCGCGGCGGCTGCCGGGAGGTGCGGCTTGTGGCGCGGCGGCTGTCAGGGGCGCGGCATCGCGGTGCGGCTACTCGGGAGGCAGCTGTCGTGACTTGGGGCGCCATGCCGGGCGACGGCTGTGGGAGTGTGCCGGCGGGGCCGGGGACGAGGCCCGCGGGTGGTGGTGAGGTGGGCGGCGGGAGGCTGGGGTGGCGTACCGCGGCAATCGGGTTCTGGTGGGAAATGCCACCGGGCACCGCTGTGGACCGTGGAAGGTCCGGCGGTGCCCGGGTTCGTTGAAGCCGCCCGCTACGGAAGCGGGCTTTAGATCACCGACCGCAACAGTGCGGCGGCCGATCTGATCCGGCGAGGATCAGGCGGACAGCGTGGCGATCTTCTTGGCGATGGCCGACTTGCGGTTGGCCGCCTGGTTCTTGTGGATGACGCCCTTGCTGACAGCCTTGTCCAGCTGACGCGAGGCGTCACGCAGCAGCGCGGTGGCCGACTCGACGTTGCCCGAGTCGCTCGCCTCGTGCAGCTTGCGGATCACGGTCTTCAGCGAAGACTTGACCGACTTGTTGCGCAGACGGGCCTTCTCGTTCTGCCGGTTGCGCTTGATCTGGGACTTGATGTTCGCCACGCGACAGCCTTGTCCTGACTAGTTCGGAAAAATGGTCCAAACGAGTGGTCACCGCGCGGCCGTCTCACCCGGCTAGGCCGGGGCAGGAAACAACAGCGTGTCACCACACGCGAGGAATCAGACTACCAGCACCCCTCCGAGCCGCCAAAACGGCCGGGATCACCGCCGGAGCCAGCGGCGCCTGCCGGGTGTCCAGCCGCGGCGTTCGGACAGCCAGGCGAGTGCCTGCCCGCCGCTGAACCGCTGGTGCTGACGGCTGTGCGGGGACGCGCTGCTCGGCCCGCCGGAGGCCCGGACCAGCCAGTACCCGGCCAGGGCTGCCAGCGCGCCGTCCACCCCCTCGTCCGGCGCGCCCCACGCCCGCAGCACCGCGTCCGTGTCCAGGCCGCTGGCGTGTGCGCTGACCAGCAGTGTGACCGTGTCGAACCACGGCGCGCCCAGGCACGGCCAGGTCCAGTCGCAGAGCCAGGCCCGGCCGCCGGTGTCGATCAGCACGTTGTCGACCCGCAGGTCGCCGTGGCACATCCCGTCGCCTGCGGCGATCTCCGGCAGGGCACGTTCGAGGCGGGCCAGGTCGGCGAGGCGGTCCGGGGCGATCGTGGCGCGGGCCGCCTCGGGCATCGGTTCCCGCCGCTTGGCGATCAGTGACCACCACGACATCTCGTCGCGCAGGATGTCCGGCAGGGTGGGCATGCCGATCTCCAGCAGCCGTGGTGACGGGTAGGCGAGCGCGGTGGCCGCCGACGACCAGGTGCGCAGCGTGGTGTCCAGGTCGGCCTGCGACCAGGGGAGCGCCGGGATCCGGCCGTCGACCGGCTCCAGGGCGAGCACGAAGTGATCAGACGCGGTCATGGTCCAGAGCGGGCGCGCGGCGGTCACCTCGGCGGGGAGGGCGGCGGTGAGGGCGGCTTCCCGGGCGTACCACTCGGCGGTCGGGTCGTTCGACGGCGCCGCTTTCACGAACGCCCTGGTCCCGTCCTCGGTCTCCAGCAGGGCGGCGAAGGCCCGGGTGAATCCGCCGCCGGCGCCGCGTGCCACGGAGACCGGCGAGCCGAGGCGCGCGGTGATCGATTCGCGCACGGTTTCCGGCAGGTCGGACCATTGCGGGCGTACGGCGGTGGCGTCGTACGGAACCTCGGGCAGAGTGATCGGCCGCATGTCCCCATCCTGCCGTCCGTGGAATTGTCGTACCCCACTGGCAGGATCTCGGTATGCGAACCGACGATTTCTGGGCGGTCATCGACCGTGCCACCGCCGACCGGCCGGCCTCACCCGCCGCGGTGGCCGAGCGTGCCGTCGCCGAGCTGGCCGGCTGCGATCCCGAGGAGATCGTCGCCTGGGGGCGGCACCTGGAGAAGGTGATGGTCGCCTCCGGCACCGAGGATCTCTGGGCCGCCGCCTATCTGATCAACAGTGGGGCCGACGAGGCCGGGTTCGACGCGTTCCGGGGCTGGCTGATCGCGCACGGGCGCAAGGCGGTGGCGGCGGCGGTGCAGCGGCCCGACGTGCTCGCCAACGTGGCGGTGATCAAGGCGGCGGCCGACACCGGGGCGGTCTTCGAGGCCGAGGAGGTGCTGGGCATCGCGGCGCGGGCCTACGAGCAGGCCACCGGCGCGGCGATGCCGGTGGGGGAGCGACCACGGACCCGGCCGGAGGTGGCCGATCTGTGGGACTTCGACGACGAGGACGAGATGCGCCGCCGCCTGCCCAAGCTGTCCGCGCTCTTCCTGGAGCCGCCGATGTGAGCGCCCCTGACGGGTGTGATCGGAGCTTCCCTCGCGGACGTGGGACGATAGGGGACGCCGGCCTGGCTCCGGCATCACCCCGCGCCGGCCTGGCTCCGGCGTCCACCTGCGGCCCGAGAGAGCGCCCGCAGCCCGAGAAGAACGGAAGACCGTGCCTGGACCGCTCGACCCCGGCGTGAACGTGATCGGATCGACCGATCCCGGCCGCATCCGCAACTTCTGCATCATCGCCCACATCGACCACGGCAAGTCGACGCTGGCCGACCGGATGCTGCAGATCACCGGGGTGGTCGACCCGCGCCAGATGCGTGCGCAGTATCTGGACCGGATGGACATCGAACGCGAACGCGGCATCACCATCAAGTCGCAGGCCGTTCGGATGCCGTGGACGGTCCGGGAGGGTGACAAGCAGGGCGAGACCGCCGTCCTCAACATGATCGACACCCCGGGTCACGTGGACTTCACCTACGAGGTGTCCCGCAGCCTGGCCGCCTGTGAGGGCGCCGTGCTGCTCGTCGACGCCGCGCAGGGGATCGAGGCGCAGACCCTCGCCAACCTGTACCTGGCGATGGAGAACGACCTCCACATCATCCCGGTGCTCAACAAGATCGACCTACCGGCGGCGCAGCCGGAGAAGTACGCCGAGGAGCTGGCGAAGCTGATCGGCTGTGAGCCGTCCGACGTGCTCCGGGTGTCCGGCAAGACCGGTGTCGGGGTGGATCACCTGCTGGACGAGATCGTCCGCCAGTTCGTGCCGCCGGTCGGTGACGCGGACGCCCCCGCCCGGGCGATGATCTTCGACTCGGTGTACGACGTGTATCGCGGCGTGGTCACCTACGTCCGGGTGGTGGACGGCCGGATCGAGGCCCGCGACAAGATCAAGATGATGTCCACCGGCGCGGTGCACGAGCTGCTGGAGATCGGTGTCGTCTCGCCCGAGATGGAGAAGGCGAAGGCGCTGGGTGTCGGCGAGGTCGGCTACCTGATCACCGGTGTGAAGGACGTCCGCCAGTCGAAGGTCGGCGACACGGTCACCGGCAACAACCGTCCGGCCAAGGACGCGCTCGGCGGCTACAAGGACCCGAAGCCGATGGTCTACTCGGGCCTGTACCCGATCGACGGCTCGGACTACCCGGCGCTGCGGGACGCCCTGGACAAGCTGAAGCTGAACGACGCGGCGCTCACCTACGAGCCGGAGACGTCGGCGGCGCTCGGTTTCGGGTTCCGTGTCGGCTACCTCGGCCTGCTGCACCTGGAGATCATCGGTGAGCGGCTGGAGCGCGAGTTCGGCCTGGACCTTATCTCCACCGCGCCGAACGTGGTCTATCAAGTGTTCACCGAGGACGGTAAGGACTCGATCGTCACCAACCCGAGCGAGTTCCCGTCCGGCAAGATCGCCGAGATCCACGAGCCGGTGGTCCGGGCGACGGTGCTGGTGCCGAACGAGTACGTCGGCGCCGTGATGGAGCTGTGCCAGAGCCGCCGGGGCAGCCTACTCGGCATGGAGTACCTGTCCTCCGAACGAGTGGAACTGCGCTACACGCTGCCTCTCGCGGAGATCATCTTCGACTTCTTCGACCAGTTGAAGAGCAAGACCAAGGGGTACGCGTCACTCGACTACGAGCCCTCCGGTGAGCAGGTCGCCGACCTGGTGAAGGTGGACATCCTGCTGCACGGCGAGCCGGTCGACGCGTTCAGCGCGATCGTGCACAAGGACAAGGCGTACACCTACGGCACCACGATCGCGGCCAAGCTGCAGAAACTGATCCCACGGCAGCAGTTCGAGGTGCCGATCCAGGCGGCCATCGGCTCCCGGATCATCGCCCGCGAGACGATCCGCGCCATCCGCAAGGACGTGCTGGCGAAGTGCTACGGCGGTGACATCAGCCGGAAGCGCAAGCTGCTGGAGAAGCAGAAGGAAGGCAAGAAGCGGATGAAGATGGTCGGCCGGGTGGAGGTTCCCCAGGAGGCCTTCATCGCCGCGCTGTCCACTTCCGACGCCGGTGACACCAAGGGGACGACTAAAAAATAGGGCGGTTTGATTTCTCGGGGGGTCGGGAATCCAGTTGCTCGACGGACGCAACCATAAAGCTCCACCCCCCGAGGAGGATTCCCATGGAGTTCACGCTCACCGGCATCATCGTCGCCCTGATCGTCGGTCTGGTCATCGGCGCGCTCGGCCGGCTCGTGGTACCCGGCAAGCAGAACATCCCGCTGTGGCTGACGATGGTCGTCGGTGTGGTCGCCGCGCTGCTCGGCACGGTGATCGCCCGCGCTGCCGGTGTCGCGGACACCGCTGGTTTCGACTGGATCGAGTTCGCCTTCCAGGTCGCTCTGGCCGCCATCGGTGTCGCCCTGGTCGCTGGTGTCGGTGGCCGTCGCCGCCTGACCCGCTGACCCGCGGTTCGACAACTCCATAAAACGCGAATGCCGGCCCCCTGGGGTGCCGGCATTTCGCGTTTTCAGAAGATGAATGGCATAAGCGGATCTTTCTATAAGGCCCGGAAGATCAATAGCGGAATTTGTGCTGTGCACTGCGCCGATTCACCCAGGCCGGCAATCCACCCTGATGTTCGTGATGCGGGGCCGGTTCGATCACGTCGCTGCGGCTGGCGACCACCCGCAGGGTGACGACCAGCCCCTGGACGAGCCGGTCGGCGCGCAGATCCCGGTACCGCACCTCGGCGAGCACCTGGGTGCCGTCCGGCCGGGGCAGGGCGCAGAACACCTTGCCGTCCCCCTCGGTGCGCAGGGCCCGGCGTACCGCCTCCTGGTCGTCGGGGTGGACCAGCTCGTCGAAAGCGGTGAGCGGCGGCATCTCGGCGACCCCGGTCAGGCTGCGCAGGCCCGGGCTGGCGTACCGGATGCGGTGGTCGGAGTCGACCACCGCCATGATCTCGGCGGTGTTGCCGGTGACCGCCCGCAGATAGAGATCGCTGTCCCGCCGGCCGACCGCCTCGACCAGAGTGATCCGGTCCAGGGCCAGGGCGGCCTCACCGGCCAGCACCTCCAGCGCGTCCCGGCCGGCCACCAGGGCCTCCCGGCGGCCGGTGACCATCAGCGCCCCGCCGCTGGGCCGGGCCACCGCGAGCGGCTCCAGCCGGAGCGGGCAGATCAGGGTGCGCTCGTCGGGTTCGGCGGCGCCGGTCCACCAGCTGCGGGTGCCGCCACCGGCGGGCGCCGACGGCAGTCCCTCCCGGGTCAGCCCGGCGTCGTCGGTGGCCAGGGCGACCCGGCGGACCGCACCGGCCGGCAGCAGGCGGGTGACCGCCGCCTGGACCGCGGCCTCCACGGCGGGCGGGTCGGCGGCGGCGACCAGCGCGGTGTTCGCGGTACGCAGCGCCCGCTCCCGGGTGAGGGCCTGACTGTGCTGCTGGGCCGAGTCGGCGAGCCGGGTGATGGTGAGGACCAGGGTGACCGCGCCGGTCACCGCGATGACGACGCCGTTGCGGACCGGGCCGGACAGGGCCTCGATCACCAGCACGAGCGGCGGGACGGCGGCGGAGACGGCGAGCAGCGTGGTGTCCCGGAACCGCCACGGCGCCAGCCGGGCCGGGTGCGGCTCGGTGAGCCGGGCCATCGACGGGTGCAGCGCGGACGCGCCCCACGCCAGGTAGAGCAGCGCGAACGCGGACTCGGCGACCGGGCTCTCATGGGTGAGCGGGTAGAGGACGTCGCCGGCCAGCATCGCCAGCCCGCCACCCACCAGCAGGTACGCCGAGACGTTGCGCCGGTCGGCGGCGACCAGGCGCAGGGCCACCGCGATCAGCAGCAGGTCGCCGATCACGTCGGCGGCGGGGACGGTCTGGAACCGGGTGCCGGAGCCGATCGCGAAGACCCAGAGGACGAGCATCGCGGCGCAGGCGAACGCGACCAGGTCGATCAGCCGGGCCCGGTCGGGAAGCAGTGAACCGGCCCGGGTGAACTGGATCAGGCTCATCGCGACCAGGGCGAACATCGCCAGGTAGACGGTGTCGGCGAGAGCGGGGAGGCGGTCGTACTCGTACAGCACGTCACCGACGGACAGTGCCGCGAGCGAACCGGCCAGCAGCAGCCAGGGGGCGCGCCGGATCGGGCGGTGACGGCGCACACCGATGAGGATGGCGCCGACGCTTCCCGCCCCCAGCAGGGCCCACACGATCGCCGTCAGCACGACCTACTTAGTACCAGGGCGGTTGCGGACTGTCCATGTCGATATATACAGAGCGCAACCTGCCGGTGGGCAAGGTGGACATTACGGGTAGTCACCGATACTTGCGACGAAGTCTCAACGGAACACCTCGGCGACCACCTGAGCCTGACCGCCCCCGCTGCCGTCCGTGACCGGAAGCCACTTTCCCTTGGGGGCGTGCCACTCGAGATCACCGAAACGTACCCGTTCGAGTCCGGTGGCGGAAGCGTGCGCCACCAGCCAGTGCGCGAATCGCCAACCGGTGTCCGAACTGGCCACCTCCACGGTCAGCCCGGCCGCCTGCGCGCTGCGGGCCTGCCCGCCCAGCTTCTTGCCCCAGTCCAGCTTCAGACTGGTCAGCAGCGCCGCCGCGGCCTCCGCGCCACGGATCGCCGGATCGTCCGGAACGCTGCACTCGACCGCCCCGGTGGCCCGCCCGGTCAGCGCCGCGGCCAGCACCCGGGACTCGTCGGCCCACTTCTCGTAGGCCTCCGGGTACGCCGAACGCTGCACCTCCTGGGCGGCGTCGGTGATCCGCATCTCCTCCCAGCCCTTGACCTTCCGCAGGGCCGAGTAGAACTTGCCGGCGGCGTACCGCGGGTCCTTGATCTGCTCGAACGTCCCCCAGCCCTGGCTCGGGCGCTGCTGGAAGAGGCCCACCGAGTCGCGGTCACCGTCGTCCAGATTCTCCAGCTTGGACTCCTGGAACGCGGTGGCCAGCGCGACCACGACCGCCTGCTCGGGCAGCCCGCGCCGGACGCCGACCGCGGCGATGGTGGCCGCGTTGGCCATCTGGGCCGAGTCGAGGGTCACCCGGCCGTCGGCGACGACGGTGCACTCCGGATCGAAGCGGGGCAGCTGGATCCGGCCGGCCAGGTTGTCGATCAGCACGACCACGCCGGCCACGGCGGCGACGGAGAGCAGGGCGATCACACCCACGATCGTTCGCGTGCGCACTCTCACCGTCTCTCTTCACCTCTCCCGCCAAGCCTGGACAACGAGCGCTCATGCCCCCGCGTCACTCGAGACCTTGATGATCATTGTGCCTGACGATCATCGAACCCAGTCCGGGTCACGCTTCTCCCTGCTCGCGGCCACCCCTTCCCGCCCTTCGGCGGATTTGAAGTGACCTGCCGACCGGTTCGCGAGATCCGACAGGTCGACCCGGATCGAGGGATCGGCCGTACGGCGGAGAAGTTGTTTGGTCCCGGCGAGCGCGAGTGGGCCGCCACGCAGAAGCGACGCGCAGTATCCGGACACCGCGCCGTCCAGCTCGTCCTCCCCGACCGCCGCGGTGACCAGGCCGATCGCCGCGGCGCGCGCCCCGTCGAAGACGTCACCGGTGAGAAACAGGTCGGCGGCCGCCCGCGGCGCCAGGCGCGGCAGCACGGTGGCGCTGATCACCGCGGGGATGACGCCCAGCCGCACCTCGGTGAAGGCGAACGTGGCCGAGCGCACACAGACCGCGATGTCGGCCGCGCCGATCAGGCCCAGCCCACCCGCGCGGGCCGGCCCGCCGATCCGGGCCACCACCGGTTTCGGGAACTCCCAGAGCACGGCCAGCACGTCGGCGAGCATCTCGGCGGGCAGCCGGTCGCCCGGGCCGGCCGCGGCGGTCTCCCGCAGATCGACACCCGAGCAGAAGACCGGGCCGGTGTGGGAGAGGACCACCACCCGGCACTCCGGGTCGGCGGCGGCCGCGGCGAGATCCGTCAGCAGCTTTCCGAGCAGGGCGGTGGAGAGCGCGTTACGGCTCTTCGGGTTGTCGAGTGTCATCGTGGTCACGCCGGCGGCGGTGACGGTCTGGACCAGATCCATCCCGGAACCCTATGCCGTGCACACTTGACCCATGGCCGGCGCTCTTCCCGATGGTGAACCCGTACCCGACGACGGGTCCCTCCCCGACGAGGCCACCCATGAGGTGGGCAAGAACGGCTTCGCCGTCTACGTGCACGTCCCGTTCTGCGCCAGCCGGTGCGGATACTGCGACTTCAACACCTACACGGCGAGCGAGCTGGGCGGCGGGGCGAGCCGCGACGAGTACGCCGGCACCGTCCTGTCCGAGCTGGCCCTGGCCGCCCGGGTGATCGAGCCCGGCCCGGTCGACACCGTCTTCGTCGGCGGCGGCACCCCCACCCTGCTCAGCACCGACGACCTGGGCCGGATCCTGGACGGCATCGACCGGACGTGGGGGCTGGCCCCCGGTGCCGAGGTGACCACCGAGGCCAACCCGGAGTCGGTCGACCCGGCGTACCTGCGGCGGCTGCGCCGGGCCGGCTTCACCCGGATCTCGCTCGGCATGCAGTCCACCGCGCCGAACGTGCTGCGCGTGCTGGACCGCAAACACACCGCGGGCCGGGCGCCACAGGCCGCGATCGAAGCCCGGGAGGCCGGGTTCGAGCACGTCAACCTGGATCTGATCTACGGCACGCCGGGTGAGTCGGCGGACGACTTCGCCGGATCGCTGCGAGCCGTGGTGGACGCCGGAGTGGACCACGTGAGCGCGTACGCGCTGATCGTCGAGGACGGCACCCGGATGGCCGGCCGGATGCGGCGGGGTGAGCTGCCCTTCCCGGAGGACGACGTGGCCGCCGACCGCTACCTGGCCGCCGAGGCGGCCCTCACCGAGGCCGGATTCGAGTGGTACGAGGTGTCCAACTGGGCCCGCGGCGACGACGCCCGATGCCGGCACAACATGCTCTACTGGACCGGCGCCGACTGGTGGGGGCTCGGGCCGGGCGCGCACAGCCACGTCGGCGGGGTGCGCTGGTGGAACGTCAAGCACCCGTCGGCGTACGCCAGACGCCTCGCCGCCGGCACCTCACCCGGCCAAGGGCGCGAACTGCTCGGCGACGACGACCGGCACATGGAGGACGTGATGCTCCGGGTCCGGCTGCGGGAGGGCATCCCGCTGAGCCGGGTGGACGCCACGGGTGCCGCGCGGGCGCTGGCGGACGGGCTGCTGGAGCCGGGACCGTACCAGGACGGGCGTCTCGTGCTCACGCTGCGCGGCCGCCTGCTCGCCGACGCGGTCATCCGTGACGTGCTCTGATCACTTGATGAAGGTATAGGTCATCGGGTAGTTGTACGGCTCGTTGTTCAGCGCCTTGATCCCCGCGATCACGCCGAAGATGGTCGACACCAGCCAGGCCGCGCCGGTGACCAGCAGGCCCAGCCCGGCACAGATGATCAGCACGTAACCGATCACGCCCACGATGGTCCAGACCAGCTGGAAGTTCAGCGCTTTGAGTGATTCGGCTCGCACGATCGGGGACTGGTTGCCGCGGGCCAGATATGCCACCAGCGGCGGGATCCAGCCGAGGAACACCCCACCGAAGAAGGCCGCGGCCGCCCCGCCGAAGTGCGCCACGAGCACCCAGGTGCGCTCCTCGGCGGAGGCGGGTGGGCCGTACTGGGGCGGTCCGTAGTGCTGCTGGGCGTAGGGATCGCCGTACGGCGGAGGCGGCGGATATCCCCCGGCGCCGGACGTGGGCGGCGGGTATCCGCCGGCGCCGGAGGTGGGCGGCGGGGTGTACGGCGGCGGTGGCGGATAGCCTCCCGGCGCGTTGTACGGAGCGGTCGGATCGTCGTCCGGCGGGCGGGGCGGCTCAGTCATGAAACACACGCTAGGACCCCGGTTCGAACCGGTCGAGGGCGGTGCCACCTCAAGATCTGAGCCCGCTACGTACTTTCGATCATCGCATTGCCGCCGCCGGGGACGTAGACTGGCACTCTATTAGCGGGAGTGCCAACGGAGGGAGGGGTCATATGAGTCTGGATGACCGCAAGCTCGAGGTGCTCCGGGCGATCGTCGAGGACTATGTCGAGACCCAGGAGCCGGTCGGCAGCAAAGCCCTGGTGGACCGGCACAAGCTCGGCGTCTCTCCGGCCACCGTCCGCAACGACATGGCGGTGCTGGAGGAGGAGGGCTTCATCCGGCAGCCGCACACCAGCGCCGGCCGGGTGCCCACCGACGCTGGTTACCGCCTGTTCGTCGACCGCCTGACCCGGATCAAACCGCTCAGCCCGGCCGAGCGCCGCGCCATCGAGCGGTTCATGGTCGGCGCCGTCGACCTGGATGACGTGGTGCACCGCACGGTGCGCCTGCTGGCCCAGCTCACCCGCCAGGTCGCCGTGGTGCAGTATCCCAGTCTGTCCCGCTCCGCCGTGCGCCATCTGGAGATCGTGCCGATGTCCACGACCCGGCTCACACTCGTGATGATCACCGACACCGGCCGGGTCGAGCAGCGCCTGGTCGAGATGCCCGGCCCGGTGCAGGACGGCGACGTGTGGGAGCTGCGCCGCCGGGTCAACGAGAAATTGGCCGGTCAGCGGCTCGCCGACACCCCACCCCTGGTGCAGAAACTGGTGGAGGACTGCGACCCCGAGCGCCGTGCCGCGATGACCTGCCTGGCCTCGGTGCTCCTGGAGACACTCGTCGAGCGGAGTGAGGAGCGCCTCGCCCTCGCGGGGACGGCAAACTTGACACGAGGCGGTGTGCTGGACTTCCAGGGCACACTGCGGCCGGTCCTCGAAGCCCTCGAGGAGGAGGTCATCCTGCTGAAACTCATCGGCGATCTGGAGCCCCGCACCACACGGGTCCTGATCGGCGACGAGAATCAGATCGACAACCTGCGGTCGGCGTCCGTGGTGAGCAGTGGCTACGGCCCGGGTACCACTATCGTCGGGGGGCTCGGCGTGCTGGGCCCCACCCGGATGGACTACCCCGGCACTATCGCTACCGTTCGTGCAGTGGCACGCTACGTTGGCGACCTGTTGGCACAGAATTGACGGATTCGCGCAGACATTGAGGACTCCAAACCCCGTGGCCAAGGACTATTACGGAATTCTCGGTGTGAGCCGGGAGGCAACCGACGACGAGATCAAGCGCGCCTACCGCAAACTCGCTCGGCAGTACCACCCGGACGTCAACCCGGATCCCGAGGCGCACGACAAGTTCAAAGAGATCAACGCGGCGTACGAGGTGCTCTCCGACGAGCAGAAACGGCAGATAGTCGACCTCGGCGGTGACCCGCTCGCGCCCGGTGGTGGCATGCCCGGCGGCGCCGGTGGAGCCGGACCGTTCGTCGGTTTCCAGGACATCATGGACGCGTTCTTCGGCACGGCCGCCGGCGGTGGCTCCCGAGGCCCGCGCCCGCGCACCCGCCCCGGCGCCGACGCCATCCTGCGTCTCGAACTCGACCTGGTGGAGACCGCTTTCGGCGTCGAGGCGCCGATCACCGTCGACACCGCGGTGCTCTGCACCCAGTGTTCCGGCGCCGGCACCGCGCCCGGCACCCACCTGGCCACCTGTGAGGTCTGCTCCGGCCGGGGCGAGGTCCAGTCGGTGCAGCGCACGTTCCTCGGCCAGGTCGTCTCGTCCCGCCCCTGCCAGAACTGCCAGGGCCACGGCACGACCGTCCCGAACCCGTGCCCGACCTGCGCCGGCGACGGCCGCATCCGCACCCGCCGCTCCCTGACCGTCAAGATCCCGGCAGGCGTCGAGGACGGCATGCGGATCCGCCTGGCCCAGCAGGGCGAGGTCGGCCCCGGCGGCGGCACGGCCGGCGACCTGTACGTGGAGATCCACGAGCGCCCGCACGACGTCTACTCCCGCAAGGGCGACGACCTGCACTGCCGGGTGACACTCCCGATGACCGCCGCCGCCCTCGGCACCCGGATGACCATCAAGACCCTGGACGGCGAAGAGAACATCGAGGTCAAGCCGGGCACCCAGCCGGCCAGCACGCTCCGTATCCGTGGCAAGGGCGTACCCCACCTGCGCGGTCAGGGCCGCGGCGACCTCTTCGTCCACCTGGACGTGAAGACGCCGACCAAACTCACCGCCGACCAGGAACGGATGCTCCGCGAGTTCGCCAAGACACGCGGCGAGGACGTAGCCGAACTGAGCAAGCAGGGCGGCTTCTTCAGCCGCATGCGGGACGCTTTCAACGGTCACTGAGACGCCTTGGGCAGTCACTGAGACGCCTTGCGCGGTCTCTGGGAAGCCTCGTGGTGGTCACTGAGATCGTTCGGCTCGCTACTGACAGGCGCGGCGGCTCCAGTCGCCGCGCCTGCTCGCGAAAAGCGACAAATGTGCGTTAGTGGGCGCGCGTGCGCCGACATCCTGATCCGTTCGTGATCGGCGCTCGTGCCACCCGTCCTGGGTCCCTTCCCGTCGTGGGTTGCTTCCCGTCGTGGGTTGCTTCCCGTCGTGGGTTGCTTCGCGTCTTGGGGCGCTTCCGTCTTGGGTCGCTTCTGTCCTGGATCGTTTCCCACCCTGGGTCGCCTTCCGCCCGATTGAGCCTTCTGCTCGGCGGCCTTGCCCGTTTGCCGTCACTTCCCCGCGCGAGTGTCCGCTCCCTGCTCTCAATCCGGCCGATCTTGGCGGATTTACCACCGTTTGGAGTCTTGTTCTCGGCAGTCTGATCACTTGCGGTCAGTCCCTCACGCGGGCGGCCCGCTCAGTAGAGACCTTGGTGGATTTACCACCGTTTTCGGTGGTAAATCCACCAAGATCGCCAGGGCGGAGGCTGGAAGGCGGACACTCGCGCGAGGAATTGACCGCGAGCGGGCCAGCAGCCGAGAAGAAGACTCTTTCGGGTGGTAAATCCTTCAAGAACTGGGCTGGGCGGTCCGTCTTGGGGGGTTGAGCGCGGGGGAGAACGTTCTGTCTTGAGGGTGTGGCGTGGGGGAGAACGTTCTGTCTTGAGGGTGTGGCGTGGGGGAGAACGTTCTGTCTTGAGGGTGTGGCGTGGGGGAGAACGTTCTGTCTTGGGCGTGGGGCTTGAGGGAGAACGTTCTGTCTTGGGGTGGGGCGTGGGGGAGAACGTTCTGTCTTGGGGTAGGTGGGTGAGGTAGTGAGTGGTCGGTCTGGACCGGCTGACGGGGTCAACGTGGTGCGTCGCTGAGTACACCCGGCGGGCGGGTCCGCGACCCGGCCCGCGAGGGGCGGCGACGGAAGCGGGGCGCTTCGTACGAGGGCGCGGCAGATGGCGGGGCGCTTCGTACGAGGGCGCGGCAGAAGGTGGGGCCCTTCGTGCGGGCTGGGGATCAGATGGGGTGGTCGTGCGGGCGGGGGATCAGTGGGGTGGTCGTACGGGCTTTGCGAGGCGGTGGGGCGGTCGTGTGGGGGTCGACGGGGCCGGGTCGGGGATGGCGGTAGCGTTTCGGGGTGTCCGCGCCGTTGTTCTTGGTTGAGAGTCTTCCCGTCGGCCTGTCGTTTCGGCTGGACGGGCCGGAAGGGCATCATGCCGCCACCGTGCAGCGGCTTCGGGTCGGTGAGGGGTTGATCCTTGCTGACGGGCGTGGTGGCACCGCGCGGGGTGAAGTGACCGCGGTCGGCAAAGGCAGCGTCGACGTGGCGGTGCTCAGCACGGCCGCCGAGCCCGCCCCGGATCCCCGCCTGATCGTCGTTCAGGGCATCGCCAAGGGGGATCGGGGTGAGCTCGCCGTCCAGGCCATGACCGAGGTCGGGGTGGACGAGATCGTGCCGTGGGCGGCGTCCCGGTCGGTGGCGCAGTGGCGGGGTGACCGGGGGTTCAAGGCCCGGGACAAGTGGGCGTCGACTGCTCGGGAGGCGGCCAAGCAGGCCCGCCGTTCGTGGCTGCCGGTGGTCGGTGGCGAGCCGGACTGTTCGACGAAGCAGGTCGCGGCCAGGCTGTCCGGGGTCGCGGCGGCGTTCGTGTTGCACGAGGAGGCCACCGAGCGGTTGAGCGCGGCGGTTCTGCCGTCGACCGGTGCGATCGCCTTGATCGTCGGGCCGGAGGGTGGGATCAGTGACGCCGAGCTGGAGGTCTTCCGGGTGGCCGGCGCGGTTCCGGTGAGGCTGGGGAGTGAGGTGCTGCGCACTTCGACGGCGGGTGTCGCGGCCTTGTCGGTGCTGGCCGCTCGGCTGGGGCGCTGGTGACGAGAGGCGACGGGGGTTCAGGGCCAGTAGAGGACCCGTAGGAAGCCGGTCACGGACACCACGAACAGGGCCGCCGTCAGCGTGGCCCACGGACGCCGCCGGCCGGTGAGGGCCCCGGCGGCCGCGCCCAGGAACAGGGCCGCGATGGCCGCGCTCCAGAACGCCGCCGCGGGCACCCGGGCGGCGCCCCGGCAGCCGGCCGGTGCGGGCATGACCATTGCGCACACCTCGTACCGCGGTATCGCCAGCCACCAGAGGCCCAGCCAGGCCGGGACCGCGACGGCTGCCGCCAGGGCGACGGCGAGCCAGGGCCGCCGGATGGTCATCGGGGGCGCCGGGCGAGCGCGACGTCGGTGAAGACGGTCAGTTCGATGACCCCGCCGTGGGCGTCGATCACCGCGACGGTGTCGTCGATGGCGGCGGTCCGCGCGGTGTCGTCGAGCATCCGGTAGAGCGAGATCGACTCCAGGTATTCGCGGTATCCGGTGGAGGTGAAGGTGAGCGCCGACCGGTATCGCCGGGTGGTGGTCTCGGTGAAGTGTTCCGGCACGTCGGCCATGGTCGGCCACTCGTCGGCGAACATCACCGGCGTCGCGGGTACGGCACTGAGCAGCAGCGAGTGGGGTGTCTGCCCACCCTCGGTGAAGCCGTGCCGGGCGTCGACCGCGGCCAGTTCGGCGTGCAGTCGTTCGTCGGGGATGAGGAAGACGTTCCAGAACGGGGCGAACAGGCCGCCGGGGGCGAGCGCGTCGAAGGCGAGTCGGGTGCGGCGTTCCGCGTCGACCCAATGCCAGGCCTGGGCGCTGATCAGCAGCCGGTAGCCGCGGTCGGGCGGCCACTGTTCGAAGGTGGATTCGACGACCCGGATGCCGGGGACGGTGCGGCGGAGGACGGCGGCCATCCGCGGGTCGGGTTCCAGGCAGGTGAGGTCGGCGCCGTGTGCGGCGAACGCGGCGGTGGCCTTGCCGGTGCCGGCGCCCACTTCGAGCACCGGGCCCGGCCCGGCCATCGCCAGCAGGTCGGTGACCAGCTGTTCCGGATAGCCGGGACGGACCCGGTGGTACTTCTCGGCCTGTTCACCGAAGACCTGACCGCGGACACGTGACGTCATGTCCGCCAATATAGGGCGACGGTCAGACGGTGATGTCGATCGAACGGCGGGGGTCGTCGAGGGCGTGCGCGGCGATCACCGTGTACGGGCCGGGCACGGTCTGCCAGCCGTCGTTCCACACCTGGAAGGCCCGTTCCGGCAGGGGGACGGTCACGCTGACGGTCTCTCCGGGGACCGCTTCGGCGATGGCGAACCCGGCCAGCCAGCGGTCCGGGCGCGGCACCGGTGAGGTGTCGGCGACCGCGTCGGCCCCGGGCAGCGGGTCGGATCCGGCGGACAGGTAGATCTGCACGACCTCCCGGCCGCTGCGCCAGCCGGTGTTGGTGACCGCCACGGTGACTTCGGATCCGGAGTACGCGAGGTGATCGTACGACCAATCGGTGTAGCCCTGACCGGAACCGAACGCGAACAGTGGGCTTTCCGACCACCCGCGGTAGCCGATGAAGATCCCCTCATCGTAACTGAGCGTGCCGTCGACGGGCTGGGTGTCGAGGACCGGGCAGTCCTTCTCCGCGCGTGGCCAGGTGGTCGGCAGGCGCCCGCCGGGCTCGGTGACGCCGAGGAGCACGTCGGCCAGCGCGGCACCGGCCTCCTGCCCGGGGAACCAGGTGAGCAGGATCGCGGCCACCTCGCCGGCCCACGGCAGCAGCACCGGCGAACCGGCGTTGACCACCACGATCGTGCGCGGGTTGACGGCGGCGACCCGGGCGACGAGTTCGTCCTGACGGCCGGGGAGGGCCAGCGACGTACGGTCGAAGCCTTCCGATTCGACCTGCTCGGTGGTGCCGACGACGATCACCGCGACCTCGGACCGGGCGGCCAGCTCGACCGCTTCGGCGATCAGTCCCTCCTCGTCCGGGCCGGGCGGCCGGTGACCGAGCGTGGTGGAGACCGAGTGTGCGGCGCCGGGTTCGAACGTCTGCCGCAGCACGACCGGCGCCGGGATCCCGGCCTCCAGCGTGACCGTGAACCGCACCTCGCGCGGGTGCAGCAGCAGGTCGGCGCGGCCGGTGCCGGGCGGGTGCAGCGAGCCCTGGTAGAGGGTCTCGCCGTCGACGGTGAGTTCGAACGCGCCGAACCCGGAGATCGCGATGACGTGCTCGCCGCCCCGGTCCGGGGTGATCTCGGTACGCAGTTCCAGGCTGGTGATCCCGGCCACGTCGAGGCCGCCGGGCGGGTCGCCGATCCAGCGGATGGTGGCCGTGTCGACCGGGAACTCGTGGGCGTCGATGGCGAACCGGAACGGCGTCCAGTCCGGTCCCTGCGCGGCGGGCAGGAACGGTCGCGGGTCGGCGCCGATCGCGTGGGCCACGTCGACCCCGGGCAGATCGGCGCGCAGCCCGTCGAGCGGGGAGATCACGTGCGGCGGGGTGACCTGGGCGCTGCCGCCGCCGAGCACCCGGGCGTCGGTGGCCAGCGCGCCGATCACCGCGACCCGGGTCAGTTCGCCGGCCTCCAGCGGGAGCACTCCGCCGGCGTTGCGGGCCAGCACGAACGAGCCGGCCGCGACGTCCCGGGCGACGTCGTCACCGTTCTCGTCGAGCGGCGGCACTTCAAGATCAACATCTTCGAGAGCGCCGGTACGGGCGGCGAGCAGCAGCACCCGGCGTACCTTGTCGTCGATGATCTCCTCGGCGACCGCGCCGGACCGCACCGCCTCGACAAGCGCCGGGCCCCAGGGGTTGTCCATCGCCGGCATCGCGATGTCGAGTCCACCGAGCGCGGCGGCCACCGTGTCCCGGGCGGCCCGCCAGTCGGAGACCACCACCCCGTCGAAGCCCCACTCCCGCTTCAGGACCTCGTCCTGCAGGCGCCCGTTCGCGGCCATCGGAGTGCCGTTCACCCCGTTGTACGCGCTCATCACGCCCCAGCCGCCGGCCGCCACCACCCGCTCGAACGGCGCCAGATAGACCTCGCGCAGCGCCCGCTCCGGGATGCGCACGTCCACCGTCATCCGCTCGGTCTCGAAGTCGTTGCCGACCAGATGCTTCACCGTCGTGCCCACGTTGTGCTCCTGCACACCCGTCACGAACCCGGCCGCGATCTCGCCGGTGAGCAGCGGATCCTCCGAATAACACTCGAAGTGCCGGCCGCCGAGCGGGGTACGGTGCATGTTCACGGTCGGGCCGAGCAGCAGGTGCACACCCTTGCGCCGGGACTCCTGGCCGAGCAGCCGGCCGGCCCGGCGGGCCAGCGCGACATCCCAGGTGGCGGCCAGCGCGGTCGGGCTGGGCAGCGCGATCGACGGGTCGTCGGGGGTGTAGCCGGTGCCCCGGACACCGACCGGGCCGTCCGACATCACCAGCGAGCGCAGCCCGATCCGGGGGACGGCCGGCAGGGACCAGAAGTCCTGTCCGGTGAGCAGGGACACCTTCTCCTCCAGGCTGAGCTGCCCGAGGAGAACGTCGAGGTCGATCAAGTGAGCGCTCCCACCATCGTTTCTGAGGATCCGCCGACCATCTTGACCCACCCCGGACCATAAGATCCATGGGGTGGAGAACTGCTGCGTGACCGAACCCGCTCCCCGCTCGGCCCTGGTCCGGCAGTGAGCGCCCCGACACCCCGGTACGAACGTGCCGCCCGCCGCGCCCAGGCCGACGGCCGGATCCCGGCGCTGGCCGTCGCCCTGCACCGCGCCGACCGCGAGCCGTGGGTCCTCACCGTCGGCGAGTCCGGCAACCCCGATCACCCGCTCGGGGTGAACAGCCGGTTCCGGATCGGCTCGGTCACCAAGACGTTCACCGCGGTCCTCGTCATGCAGGCCCGCGACGAGGGACTGCTCGACCTGGACCAGCCGATCTCGGCCCACCTCGACGTGCCCGCCCACGGCGACGCCACCATCCGGCGGCTGCTGTCGCACACCGCCGGATTCCAGCGCGAACCGCACGGCGACGTCTGGGACACCCTGGTCACCCCGGACGCGGTACGTCTCGTCGCCGAGCTGGACCGGGCCGAGCGGGTGCTGCCGAACGCCCGCCGCTACCACTACTCCAACCTCGGCCTCGCGGTTCTCGGCCACCTGGTCGCCCGGCTGCGCGGCGGCACCTGGGCGGAGATCGTCGCCGACCGGATCCTCGGCCCGCTCGGCCTGACCCGGACCACCGTCGCCACCCCGCCCGAGGCGGTGGTCGGCTACGTGGTCGACGCGTACTCCGACGCCGCCCGCCCGGAGCCGCCGGTCGACCTGGGCGGGGTGGGCCCGGCCGCCCAGCTCTGGAGCGCCGCCGGCGACATGGCCCGGTGGGCCGGCTTCCTGGCGAGCCCGGAGATCGTCGACCCGGACGGCCGGGTGCTGGCCGCCGCCACCGTCGACGAGATGCGCTGGCCGCTCACCACCACCGACGAGACGCTGTGGGCCGCCGGGTTCGGGCTCGGGCTGATCCTCGCCCCGGACGGCAGGCGGGTGATGCACGTCGGCCACGACGGGGCGATGCCCGGCTTCCTGGCCGGGGTGTACGGCCGGCGCGGCGGCGAGGGCGACCCGGGCGCGCTCGGCTGCGCGGTGCTCGGCTCGTCCGGCACCGCCGGGGAGACCAACGAGCTGGTCCACGAGCTGCTGCGGCTCGCCGTCGACCTGGATCCGGCGGAGATCCGGCCGTGGCGGGCCGCGCCACCCGCGCCGGTCACCTATCGATCGGTCCTCGGCCGCTGGTGGAGCGAGGGCTCCGAGTTCGTCTTCGGCTGGCACGACGGCCGGCTCCAGGCGCGTGCGGTGGGCGCGCCGGCCGGTCGGCCACCGGCGATCTTCGAGCCGTTGCCGGGGGAGCCGGACGTGCTGCGTACCGTCTCCGGGCGGGAGGCCGGCGAGCGCCTGCGCCTGACCCGGGACGACGCCGGCTCGGTGACCCGGATGCACTGGGCGACCTACCGCTTCACCCGTCTTCAGGAGGGCTTCGACGGCGGCCTGGCCTCCGACGGCCCGCTCTGACCGTGGTGAGTTGTGGTGCGGATCGGACCGCAAGTCACCACGCGGGGTAGCCGTGTGTGGTGTGGCTCGGACCGGAAGTGGCCACGTGGGGTAGCCGTGTGTGGTGTGGCTCGGACCGGAAGTGGCCGCGCCGGGGTAGCCGTGTGCGTGGTGTGGCTCGGACCGGAAGTCGCCACAGGGGTATGGCGCGATAATGGCATCGGCGTGGGGAGGGTCGAGCGGATAGGATGGCACGATCCTCGAGCGAGCCGCCGATCCTGGCGGCCAGAAGAAGAGAGCAGGTGGCGGAGGCCCGCCGGGCCACCCTATGACCGGTACGCCGAACGAATCCAGCACTGGCTCGACCAGCCCGGTGCGGGCGCAGACCAAGATCTCGGTGAACGACCCGAAGATCATGGTGAACCTGCTCGGCGCCAAGGACGAGATCCTCCGGCTCATCGAGCGCAGCCTCGACAGCGACATCCACGTCCGCGGCAACGAGATCACCATCACCGGCGACCCGGCGGAGAACGCGACCGCCGAGCGTCTCTTCTCCGAGCTGATCGAGCTCATCGAGAAGGGTGAGACCCTCAGCGTCGATGCCGTGCGCCGCACCCTCCGGATGCTCCAGGAGAACACCTCGGAGCGTCCGGCCGAAGTCCTCACCCTCAACATCCTGTCCCGCCGGGGCCGCACGATCCGGCCCAAGACGCTGGGGCAGAAGCGTTACGTCGACGCCATCGACCAGAACACGATCGTCTTCGGCATCGGCCCCGCCGGTACCGGCAAGACCTATCTGGCGATGGCCAAGGCGGTGCAGGCGCTGCAGGCCAAGCAGATCAACCGGATCATCCTGACCCGGCCGGCGGTCGAGGCGGGGGAGCGGCTCGGCTTCCTGCCGGGCTCGCTGACCGAGAAGATCGATCCCTATCTGCGGCCGCTCTACGACGCCCTGCACGACATGCTCGACCCGGAGACGATCCCCCGGCTGATGGCGGCCGGGACGATCGAGGTGGCGCCCCTGGCGTACATGCGAGGCCGTACTCTCAATGACGCCTTCATCATCCTGGACGAGGCGCAGAACACCACGCCCGAGCAGATGAAGATGTTCCTGACCCGGCTCGGGTTCGGCGCGAAGATCGTGGTGACCGGTGACGTGACCCAGGTCGACCTGCCCGGCGGGACGACCAGCGGCCTCAAGATCGTGCGGGAGATCCTGCGCGATGTCGAGGACGTGCACTTCTCGGAGCTGTCCAGCTCCGACGTGGTGCGGCACCGTCTGGTCGCCGAGATCGTCGACGCCTACGCGCGGTTCGACGCCGCGGTGGAACAACAGGCAGCACAATCCGTCCACGCCGTGCCGGGCCGGGCCGCCAGCGGTGGCCGGGCGCCGAGCCGCCGGCGCTGAGTCACAAGGGGTAATCGCACCACTATGTCCATCGAGATCGCCAACGAGTCGGGAGTCGAGGTCGACACCGACGCGATCCTCGCGGTTGCCCGGCATGCCCTGGACGAGATGGGGGTCAACCCGCTCGCCGAGCTGTCGATTCTCCTCATCGACATCGACTACATGGCCGAGCTGAACCACCGGTGGATGGACGGCGACGGCCCCACCGACGTGCTCGCCTTCCCGATGGACGAGGGGAGTGTCGACCACGGTCCGGGCGAGTCCGGGACGGGTGAGCCGGCGCTGCTCGGCGACATCGTGCTCTCGCCGGAGGTGGCCGCCAAACAGGCCACCGTCGCCGGGCACACGACCGCCGACGAGCTGCACCTGCTCACCGTGCACGGCGCACTGCACCTCCTCGGCTACGACCATGCCGAGCCGGAGGAGGAGCGGGAGATGTTCGCTCTGCAGAACAAGCTGCTGCAGAGCTGGCGGGCCGGGCGCAAAGCCGACTGATCATGGACCCCGCCTCGGCCGGCCTACCGGATCTGCAACTGATCACTATCGCGGTCGTGCTGGTGCTCCTCGCCGGCCTGGCCTCGATGACGGACGCCGCACTGGCGACCGTCTCCCAGGCCCGGGCCAGTGAGCTGGCCCGGGAAGGGCGACGGGGTGCCGGCGCGCTCGCCGCCGTCGCCTCCGACGTCGTCCGCTACGTCAACCTCCTGCTGCTGCTCCGGCTGCTCTGCGAGCTGACCGCGACCACGCTGGTGGCGCTGGTCGCGGTGGACACCTGGGGGGTCGGCTGGCAGGCCGCCCTGGTGTCGGCGGGGGCGATGACCCTGGTCAGCTTCGTGGTGGTCGGGGTCGCCCCGCGCACCCTGGGCCGGCAGCACGCGTACGCGGTGGGCCGGGCGACCGCTCCGCTGGTGCGCTGGCTCGGCAAGGTGCTGAACCCGCTGGCCAAGCTGCTGATCCTGATCGGTAACGCGGTGACCCCGGGCAAGGGGTTCCCGGAAGGCCCGTTCGGCAGCCAGGTGGAGTTGCGTGAACTGGTCGACCTGGCCGAACAGCGCGGTGTCGTCGAACACGGCGAACGCGAGATGATCCACTCGGTGTTCGGGCTGGGTGACACGATCGCCCGCGAGGTGATGGTCCCCCGTACCGAAATGGTGTGGATCGAAGCCCCCAAGACTCTGCAACAGGCGCTCTTCCTCTTCCTGCGCTCCGGGTTCTCCCGGATCCCGGTGATCGGCGAGAGCGTCGACGACGTGCTCGGGGTGCTCTACCTCAAGG
Source organism: Actinoplanes sp. G11-F43 (assembly GCF_050589265.1). Taxonomy (NCBI): domain Bacteria; kingdom Bacillati; phylum Actinomycetota; class Actinomycetes; order Micromonosporales; family Micromonosporaceae; genus Actinoplanes; species Actinoplanes sp. G11-F43. The sequence continues at coordinate 47,863 of NZ_JBNZCE010000011.1, read as the reverse complement.
ACGTGATCCGCCGCACCCAGAACGGCGACCCGGCCGCCACCGCGCAGGCGGTCGCCGACGCGATGCGCCCGGCCAACTTCGTGCCCGAGTCGAAACCCGTCGACGACCTGCTCTCCGAGATGCAGGCCGCCCGCAACCACCTGGTCATCGTCGTCGACGAGTACGGTGGCACGGCCGGCCTGGTCACCATCGAGGACATCCTGGAGGAGATCGTCGGGGAGATCACCGACGAGTACGACGTGGAGCGCCCGCCGATCGAGCACCTGGAGGACGGTGCGGTCCGGGTCACCGCCCGGCTGCCGATCGAGGACCTCGGTACGGTGTTCGGTGTCGAACTGCCCGCCGACGAGGTCGAAACCGTCGGCGGACTGCTCGCCCAGACCCTGGGCCGGGTGCCGATCCCCGGCGCGCAGGCCGAGGTCGAGGGCCTGCACCTGACCGCCGAGGGCACCACCGGCCGCCGCAACCGGATCGACTCGGTGCTGGTGCGCCGGGTGCGCCCGGAGAGCCAGACCGGCCAGCACGACCAGAACACCGCCGAGAACGAGGAAAGACAACCCGCAGATGCCTGACCAGACCGTTGAACTGAGCGCCGAGGACACCAAGCTGGTGACCCTCGCGAGGCACTCCCGCACCCGGGTGGGCGCGGCCGAGGGGGCGGCGGTCCGCGACCAGGACGGGCGCACCTACGCGGCCGCCACGGTGAGCCTGCCGCACCTGACCCTGAGCGCGCTGCAGGCGGCGGTGGCCCAGGCCGCGTCGGCCGGCGCGACGAAGCTGGAGGCGGCGGCCGTCGTCACCGAGGCGGGCGCTCTGGAGGAGGCCGGTCTCGCCGCGGTGCGCGATCTGGCGCCCGGCGCGCCGATCCACCTGGCGGGCCCGTCCGGCGTCGTGACCGGGACGGTCGCCTGATGGCCGCCGAGTCCCCGAACCGGCGTTCCGGCAAGGGCGCGGGCAAGGCTTCCACCGCGGGTTCCGGCAGGGGGTCCGGCGCCGGCGAGAAGCGGGCCGGCGCGGGGGAGAAGCGTTCCACCGCGAGTGATCGGCATCTCACCGCCGGTGAGCGCAACGAGCAGCGACGCCAGGAGCGGCGTGCGGCCCGCAAGGAAGCGGAGCGGGCGGCCGCCGATCCGGGTGGGCGTCGACGCGGCGGGTCCGCGGGTGGTTCCACTTCCCGGTCCGGTGGTACGTCCGGAGCAGGCGGCCGTGGCAATCCCGCGAGGGACACCGCGGGTTCGGAGGGCTCCGTTCGCGGCGGCCCGGCACGAACCGGATCCACCGGCGGCGCGCGGGGGCCCGGCAAGATCGAGGTCACCATGACCGGTGAGGCGAAGCCGGTCTACTCGAAGCGTGGGGCGGCCCGGTTCGGTGCCGGCCGGCCGCAGACGTCCAAGGGCACGTCCCAGACGTCCAAGAGCACCGAGGCTCCGGTCTCCGCGGCGAAGGGCCCGCCGGTGGGTGGTCCCGAGGCGGTGGGCGAGGCCCGTACCGGCGGCAAGGGTTTCGAACGTAAGAAGCACCGGCACAAGGCGGCGCGGCCGATCGCGCCCGCGGATGACACGTACCGCGCCGGTTTCGCCTGTTTCGTCGGGCGGCCGAACGCCGGCAAGTCGACCCTGACCAACGCCATCATCGGTCAGAAGATCGCGATCACCTCGAACAAACCGCAGACCACCAGGCACGTCATCCGGGGCATCCTGCACCGGCCGGACTCCCAGCTCGTGCTGGTCGACACGCCCGGTCTGCACCGGCCCCGCACGCTGCTCGGTGAGCGCCTCAACGACCTGGTCCGCGAGGTGTGGAGCGAGGTCGACGTGATCGGTGTCTGCTTCCCGGCCGACGAGCCGATCGGGCGCGGTGACCGGTTCATCTCGACCGAGATCAGCGAGTTGAAGGCCAAGGTCGTCGCGGTGGTCACCAAGGTCGATCTGGTCGACCCGGCGACCCTGGCGCAGCGCCTGCTCGCTGTCTCCGAGTTGTACGACTTCGCGGAGATCATCCCGGTCAGCGCGGTGTCCGGGCACCAGGTGGACAACCTGATCGACGTGCTGGTCCGTCATCTGCCGGAGTCGCCGCAGCTCTACCCGGACGACGTGCTGACCGACGAGCCGGAGCAGGTGCTGATCGGCGAGCTGATCCGGGAGGCGGCCCTGGAGGGGGTGCGCGACGAGCTGCCCCACTCGATCGCCGTCATCGTCGAGGAGATGCTGGTCGAGGGCAAGACCACAAAGATCTTCGCCGATCTGTACGTGGAGCGGGACAGCCAGAAGTCCATTGTGATCGGAACCCGCGGGGCCCGTCTCAAGGATGTCGGCTCGACCGCTCGTGCCGAGATCGAGCAGCTCCTGGGCCGGAAGGTCTACCTGGACCTGCACGTCCGTGTCGCCAAGGAGTGGCAGCGTGACCCGAAGCAACTCCGGAAACTAGGTTTTTAAATCGAAACGTGGACATTCTCCGACTATGGTGTTCTTCACCATAGTTTGCACAGGTTGGTAGTACGCGGGTAACACCTTGTGCCATGCGAAACCGGTACCTGGACCTGCTGCGTGCCGTCGCGACCGTCCGGGTGGTGACCTATCACGTCACCGGCTGGACCGCGTTCACCATCGTCTTCCCGGCCATGTCGGTGATGTTCGCGCTGGCCGGGTCGCTGATGGCGGCCTCAGTGGACCGGTTCGGAGTGTGGGCGGTGGAGCGTCGTCTCCGCCGCCTGCTCCCGTCACTGTGGATGATCGCCCTGATCGCGGTCACCACCATGCTGGTCACCGGCACCTCGTCGTGGAGCGCGCAACTGCTGCTCTGGGGTTTCCCGATCGACACGCCGGTGGCGAGCGGCTGGTGGATCCAGGGGCTCAGTCACGTCTGGTACCTCCGTGACTTCCTCTGGATGGTGCTGCTCTCGCCCATCGTGCTGCCGGTCTACCGGAGATTCCCGGTCGCCACGGTTCTGACACCGTACGTCGCTTTGGTGATCATCACACTGGCCGGCGTCACGGTGCCGGCGGTGGTGCAGGGCCTCGTCCTCTACGGCGGTGCGTGGCTGCTCGGGTTCGCCCACCACGACGGGCATCTGGAACGGATCGGGCGCAAGCGGCTGCTGGGCATCGCGGCGGCCCTGGCCGTGCCGGCGATCCTGTGGACGGTCACCCACCCCAGCCCGCGGGGGTACGACCTGAACGACATCCCGCTCGGCAACGCTCTCTGGTCGGCCGCCTTCATCCTGATCCTGCTCGGCTGGGTGCGGCCACCACGGGTCCGGGAGAGCCGGGTGCTGACCGTGCTCAACGCGCGCGCCCTGTCGATCTATCTGTGGCACGTGCCGGTGGTCGTCGCGGTCACCGAGTTCGCCGTGCGGCACGCCCTGCCACTCACCGGCTGGGTGGGGGTCACCTGGCGGCTGGTGGTGGTCTTCCTGCTGGTCGGCCTGATGATCGCGCTTTTCGGATGGCTGGAGGACGTGGCGGCCGGCCGTCGCCCGGTGCTGCTGCCGGGGCGCCGGGTCGCGATGCCGGTCTCCCCGGCCCCGGCCGGCGCGGCCAGTGTCCTCCCCGCCACTCCGGTGACCCGAGCCACTCCGGTCGCCCGAGCCACTCCGGTCACCCCAGTCACTCCGGTCGCTCCAGCCACCCCGGTCATCGCGGTGGCTCCGGTCACCCTCGTCTCCTCCCCGGCGGCCGGGGCCGCCCCGGCCGCCCCCGTGGCGGCCGTGCCGGTGCCCGGGGCCGGGACCGAGGCCGTCAGCCGGCGATGACCGCCACGTCGCCGCTGCGGGACCGCAACTCCAGGACGTTGGTGGCCGCCGGGTTGTTCTTGACGTTCTCCACCACCGCCTCGCCGTTGCCGGAGACCGCGGAGACCCGGTAGTCGCCGGGCGGCACCATCAGGCTGATCTCGCCGCTGCCGGTCGACGCGGTCACCGACGACGCCGCCGACAGCGACAGGGAGATGTCGCCGGAGGTGAGCCGGGCCGTCACCGGGCCCTTGCCGTCCGTCACGTCGACGTTGCCGGCCCGGGCCTCCACGTCGACCGGACCGCCACCCACCACCATCAGATCACCCGAGGTGGACCGCACCTTGACCGGCTCGCTGGTGTTCTCCACCATCACGTCACCGGACGTCATCTCCAGAGAGACCGGCCCGGTGGCGCGATCGATCATCACATCCCCCGACGTCATCTTCACGTCGATGGTGCCGACCGCGCTGAGCATCACGTCACCGGATCTCATCTCGCCGCGCACCGCCACTCCCGGTGGCGCGGTGATCTCGTAGGAGAGGTGGCAGTCCGGCCCGCAGTCGGTGTTCAGCGTCAGCACCCCGCCAGCCACCTGGTAGGAGGTGTCCGGGCTGGTGATCCCCCGGACGATCCGGCGGATCTGGGTCTCGGTCGCACCGGACTCGGTGGTGACGCTCACATCACCGCTGCCACCGGCCAGCGCGATCTCGGTGATCTTGGTCTTCTCGACGTCCTCGAAGGTCATCCGGGCACCCGCCACGCCGTCACAGCCGGCCAGGGCACCCAGAGAGACGGCGGCGAGGATCAGGGCAACTCTTCGAGTCATGAGCTGACGCTATTCCGGGGCGCACCCCGGCCAACACCGGACCGGCCCCGGAGACGACCCTGAGATCCGGGTCAGGGTCGGACCCGGGGGACCGCCGTCGGCACCGGCCGGAAACCTGTCGTACCGACCGGGCAGAATGACGGGGTGCCCGCTGGATACCGCAGACAGCTCTACCGCGACGACGCGGTGGTCCTCCGTGCGCAGAAACTGGGGGAGAGCGACCGGATCGTCACCCTGCTGACCCGCCGGCACGGCCGGTTGCGCGCGGTCGCCCGCGGGGTGCGCCGCACCGGCTCCCGGTTCGGCGCCCGGCTGGAGCCGTTCGGGCACATCGACCTCCAGCTCGCCGGCTCCCCCGAGGGCGTGGGCAGCCCACTGCACTCGGTCAGCCAGGTCGAGGCGGTCAGCCTGTTCGGCAAGAGTTTCCTCACCGACTATCCGCGCTACACCGCGGCCAGTGCCATCTGCGAGACCGCCGAGCGGCTCACCCCGGTCGAGCGGGAGCCCTCGCTGCGGCTGTTCCAGCTCACCCTGGGCGCGCTCAAGGCACTCTCGGTGGGGGAGCACTCCGGCGGGCTGGTGCTCGACGCGTACCTTCTGCGCGCCATGGCCTTCGCCGGCTGGGCGCCGGCCGTCACCGAGTGCGCCGTGTGTGGCACCCCGGGGCGGCACGGCGCGTTCTCCGTACCGGCCGGGGGCTCGGTCTGCCCGGACTGCCGCCCACCCGGCGCCGCCCATCCCAGCCCGGACACCCTCGGCCTGATGGCCGCCCTGTCCTCCGGCGACTGGACCGTCGCGGACACGGCGGCCCCGTCGGTGCGCCGGGAGTGCAGCGGCCTGGTCGCCGCCCACCTGCAGTGGCACATGGAGCGGGCACTACGCTCGCTTCCGCTAGTCGATCGACGGGAGTTGAACTCGTGAGCCCGCGCCCGCCCACCCCGCACCCCTCCGGTGCCCGGCCGCCCCAGCTGCCGGCCGCCGCGCTGCCGAAACACATCGCCGTCGTGATGGACGGCAACGGCCGGTGGGCCAAGGAGCGCGGCCTGTCCCGGACCAAGGGGCACGAGCAGGGCGAGTTCTCGCTCTTCGACACCATCGAGGGGGCCATCGAGCTGGGCATCCCCTACCTCTCGGCCTACGCCTTCTCCACCGAGAACTGGAAGCGGTCGCCGGAGGAGGTGCGCTTCCTGATGGGCTTCAACCGGGACGTCATCCGCCGCCGCCGCGACCAGCTCGTCGACCTCGGGGTGCGGGTGGTCTGGTCCGGCCGGGCCGGGCGGCTGTGGAAGAGCGTGATCTCCGAGCTGCAGACCGCCGAGCAGATGAGCCGCGGCAACAAGACGCTCACCCTGCAGTTCTGCGTCAACTACGGCGGCCAGGCGGAGATCGCCGACGCGGCCGCGGCCATCGCCCGGGACGTGGCGGCCGGCAAGCTCAAAGCCGACAAGGTCACCGAGAAGACGATCGCGAAATACCTGTACCACCCGGAGATCCCCGAGGTGGACATGTTCCTGCGGCCCTCCGGTGAGCAGCGGACGTCCAACTTTCTGCTGTGGCAGTCGGCCTACGCCGAGATGGTCTACCTGGACACCCTCTGGCCGGACTTCGACCGCCGCCATCTGTGGTATGCCTGCGAGCTGTACGCCCAGCGTGACCGCCGGTTCGGGGGTGCCCTGCCGAACCCGGTCAGCCCCACATGACCGGTGTCCGGCATCTCTGGATCGCCCGGCACGCCGAAGCGCTCGCCGACCAGACCGGACTGACCGCCATCGGCGTACGCCAGGCCGAACTCCTCGGTGACCGGCTGGCCGGGGTGCCGTTCGCGGTCGTCAGCCACAGTCCGCTCGCGCGGGCCGTGCGGACCGCCCAGCTCGTCGCGAGCCGTCTGCCGGGCGTGCCGGTGCGGATGGCCGGCGAGCTGGACGATCGGGTGCCCACCGACGAGCCCGAGGCGTCCGCGGCGATGATCTCCCGGTTCACCGGCCCGGTCCCGGGTCCGGCCGACCGGCACGAGCTGGTGATCACGCACGCTTTCCAGGTGGCGTGGTTCGTCCGGGACGCCCTGGCGACACCCGCCGACCGCTGGCGGGACGTGATCCCGGCGAACACCGGGCTGACCGTGATCCGCTGGTTCCCGGACGGCCGGGCCCGCCTGATCGTCTTCAACGACCTGTCCCACCTGCCGCCCGAGCTGCGGTTCACCGGCTCCCCACCGGACCTGAGCCTGTAGCGCCCGCCCGTCCGCCTCGCGCCGCGCGGTGCCGGGATGTGTGGTCGGGATGTGTGGTGATGTGCGGTGCGGATTGCGCCGGAAGTGTCCACGCGGCGGTTCGTATCGACAGTTCACCGGGTGGCCACGGGATCGATAGGGGCCGTTGTCCTTTTCGGGTGAGGGTGGCGGCCATGGGTCACGGCCACGATCATCACCATCACCATGACGAGACCGGTTCGGCCGGTGCTGATGTCCCGGAGGCGCTCGACCTGAGCGTGCCGGAGACCGAACTCTCCCCCGGGGACCGATCGCGCCGGCGCTTCCTGCTCGGGGCCGGACTGCTTGGGGCCGGCGCCGCCGCCTCCGTGCTGGCGCACCCCGGAGCCGCCGAGGCGGCCGGGCTTCCGCACACCCACGGGCCGCTCGGCGGGGGCACCGGCAAGGGCGGTTTCCGGTGGCTGGCCGGCGACCACCATATTCACACGCAGTACAGCTCGGACGCCCAGTACCGGGTGCTGGACCAGGCGCAGAAGGGGCGGGCGTACGGCCTGGACTGGCTGGTCATCACCGACCACGGCAGCGCCACCCACGCCAAGATCGGAGTGGACAAGGTCAACCCGGACATCGTGCGGACCCGGGCCGAACTGCCGGATCTGCTCACCTTCCAGGGGCTGGAGTGGAACATCCCGGCCGCCGAGCACGCCACGGTGTTCGTGCACCCGGGGAAGAACGAGGTGGCGGTGCTCAAACAGTTCGAGAACGCGTACGACGGCTCGCTCCTGCCCGCCACCAACACCGCCGAGCAGAACGAGGCGATGGCCGTCGCCGGCATCCGGTTCCTCGGTGAACAGGTGCGCAAGCGCCGGATCGACGGGGCGTTGTTCTTCGCCAACCACCCGGCCCGGCGGGGCATCGACTCGCCGCACGAGATCCGGAACTGGCGGGACGCCGACCCGACCGTGGCCGTCGGCTTCGAGGGCGCGCCCGGACATCAGGCGGCCGGCATCCCGGCCCCGAACGGTCGTGGCGGCGCGCGTGGCTACTACGACAACAATCCGTCGGCGGCCTCGTTCCCCGGCTACCCGCTGGAGTCGTACCGCACCTGGGGTGGTTTCGACTGGATGACCGCCACCGTCGGTGGGCTCTGGGACAGCCTGCTCACCGAGGGTAAGGCCTGGTGGATCACCGTCAACTCGGACAGTAACGTCAACTACCTGGATCAGACCGAGCGTGGGCCGGGCAGCGACTTCGCCACGAACGGCAGGTACGACGATCCCGTCTACACCGGCACGATCAACACGTCGGCGGGGGACTTCTGGCCGGGCTACTACGGGCGTACCAACGTGGGGGCCTCCGCGGTCTCCTACCGGGCGGTGATGGACGGTCTGCGCGCCGGCCGGGTCTGGGTCGATCACGGGCGGTTGATCAAGAACCTGGACGCGCGGGTACGGGTGGCCGGTGATCGCCGGGACGCCACGGGAACCCCGCTCGGTGGTGTCCTGCGGGTCAAACGGGGCACTTCGACCGAGCTGGTGCTCGACATCGATCTGCAGGATGTGCCGAACTGGGCCGGTTTCGTGCCGAGCCTCAAACGCGTCGACGTGATCGTCGGCACGGTCACCGGCCCGGCCGGGGACCGGGACGTCTTCACCGCCCCGGACACCCGCGTGGTCAAGTCGTTCGAGATCTCCAAGATCAAGGGCAGGATCTCGCTGGTGTACGCCTTGAGTCGCCTGGACAGACCGTTCTATCTGCGGGTTCGGGGCACCGACGGCAACCGCACCCAGCCCGGTCTGCTCGGCGCCGCGGTGGACCCGCACGGCCCCCAGCTCGATGTGACCGGCGCCGCTGATCCGTGGGGTGACCTGTGGTTCTACACCAACCCGATCTGGGTCCTGCCCCGATGACAACAGTCCGTCCAGCAGCGGCGCCGACCGCCACCACGGCCGGCGCCGGCGTCGGGCCGGCTGTCACTGCGGGTGGCGTTGCCGTCGGCGCGGCCCGGATCGTCGGGCTCAGCCTCGGGCACGCCACCCTCGCCGAAGCCGACCACTGGATCCACGCGCTGCGCCCGGCGCCGGTGCTGGCCTGCACCCATCTGGTGGCCGTGCCGTACCCGCACGTGGCGATCAGCCTGCTCACCACCCTGCCGATCACCACCGTGCCGGAACTGGCCGAAGCCGCCACCGCGGCCGCCGGTGGACGGGCCGGGCGAGCCGTTCGGTTCCCCGGCGCGGAACGGCTCACCGGATCACTCACGGTGAGCGAGATTCTGCAACGCAGCGCGATCGCCAGGGTCGAGGTGCTGGGCGGTGGTACCGCCGATCCGGGCACCGTGGTGGACACCGGCGACTTCGTCCGCCCACAGTTCCGGGGCGGCGAACTCGTGCTGGTCACCACCCCGGCAGCGGGTGATCGACTGGTCCCGTTCGAGAGCCGGACCCCTACGCCCTGCTGTGCCGACCATTGATACCCGTACGGCGGAACCTCGCCCTTTGAGACGAGCCGCCTGCGGTGAGTCGCCGGACGGACCCGGTCGCCTAGGGTTTTCCGCATGTCTCGTCATCCCCTGCCCCAGCTCCTGGCGGAGGCGCGCAGTGGCGTGCTCGTCTTCAGCATCACGCCGCCGAAGCTCGACACCGCCGAGGAGCGGATCAAGGAGATCGCGGAGGTCACGCTGGAACGGCTGACCGCGCTCGACATCGACGGCCTGATCCTCTACGACATCGACGACGAATCCGACCGCCGCCCCGACCGGATCTTCCCCTACCTGCCGACCCTCGACCCGGGCCGCTACCTGGCCGAACACCTGACCGGCTGGCGGCAGCCGACGATCATCTACCGCTGTGTCGGGAAATACTCGCCAGACGAACTCACCGAGTGGATGACCGGCGCCGGCGACCAGGTGATGTCAGTGTTCGTCGGCCCGTCGTCAGGCGGCAAAGAAGTCCGCACCACACTGCGCCAGGCGCAGGAACTCCGCGCCCGGGTGCGGCCCGAACTACCGCTCGGAGCCGTGGTGATCCCCGAACGCGCCGACGAGCACCAGCGCATGCTGACCAAACAGGAGCGCGGCGCGTCGTTCTTCGTCAGCCAGGTCGTCTACCACGTCAACGAGATGAAGAACCTGCTCAGCGACTACTTCTACGAGTGCCGGGAACGCGGCGCCGACCCCCGGACGATCATCTTCACGCTGTCGCTGTGCGGCTCACTGCGGACCTTGGAGTTCGTCAGGTGGCTCGGCGTCGACGTGCCCCGCTGGCTGGAGAACTCCATCCGGCACGCCGAGGATCCCCTGGCCGAGTCCTACCGGCAGTGCGTGGCGATCGCCCGAGACCTGATGGACTTCTGCGAGCACATGGGCCTGCCCTACGGCTTCAACGTCGAGAGCGTCTCCATCCGCAAGGCCGAGATCGAAGCCAGCACCGAACTGGCCGCCGAGATCGCCGGCATGCTCCGTTACCGCCGCTGACCCTCCAGCTTCGACCGCCCGACGGGCACCCGGCAACCGATCCCTCGGTCGCCAGGTGCCCGCCGCACTCGCCCCCCTTACACCAATCGGCATCCGGCAAGGCTGCGCAGTGCAACCGACCCCCACACTCGGCCACCCGCCCGACACCGACGAACTATTACTTTTCGCGAGCTGGAGAAGCTTGCGTCCCGTCCCTGGCCGCCAGCGCCTCCCCGGATGCCCTAAGGCGGAGGTGAATGTCGGAAACCTCGGCGAGTGCGGCCGTGACGGTCTCCTGGAATAGAACGTCTGGAAGATCGCCCTGAGCTCACGGCGATGGTCCACGGACTGGGCGGTGTAGAGAAATCTCCAACTCGATCATCGGACACGGCGTCAGCAGGCCTGCCGCGATCCGCTCCTGCCACATGGCCGTGAGCTCCGGCTGACGCGACAAGCGCATGAGTGCGCTGGTGTCGACGAGGCAGCGGGTGTTCAGCGGCGGCAACTCCGCCTGTCGGAATCGGGCCGATCTCGCGAAGTGCCGCGTTGACCGTCTCGCTCCAGCCGGACGTGCCCAGGAGGACGGCCGCGTTGGCGAAAGCCTCCGCGTCGATCTCCGCGATGCTGCCTTCGCGCATCAGAACCCCCATGTGGACACCGTCCTCCCCAGACTGATTATTCTAGTCTCGTACTAACTCGTCTTGAATAAACTGGTCTCGAACCAAGTTGCTGGGTACAGGCTAGTCCCGTGCATTGATCGACTCAAGGGTGATCGGCTGGGAGGATGGGGGGATGCTTGTTGCCTTTTCCGTCACTCCGATCGGGGTCGGGGACTCCGTGGGGGACGCCGTCGCCGAGGCGGTTCGTGTGGTTCGGGGGTCGGGGCTGCCGAACCGGACCGATGCCATGTTCACCACCGTCGAGGGCGAATGGGACGAGGTGATGGCCGTGGTCAAGCAGGCCGTCGACGCCGTCGCCCGGGTCGCCCCGCGGGTCAGCCTGTCGCTCAAGGCGGACATCCGGCCGGGTGTCACCGGCGCGCTGACCGCCAAGGTCGAGTTCATCGAGCGGAAGCTGGCCGAATGAGGCGCCTGGTGATGTGGGACATCGACTACACCCTGCTGCGCGGTGGTGGGGTCGCGGCCAAGGCGTGGAAGGCGGCGTTCACCGAGGTGACCGGGGTGGCCTGGCGGGACACGCCGATCTTCGGTGGGCGGACCGACACGGACATCTGCGCCGAGGTCTTCGCCACGCACGGGGTGACCGGATGCACGCACGAGCGGTTCTTCGCCCGCTACATCGAGCTGGTGTCCGAGATCCGGCACGAGTTCGCCGTCCAGGGCACGCTGATGCCGGGGGTGCGGGCGGTGCTGGACCGGCTGGGTGACGATCCGAACGTGGTGCAGACCCTGGTCACCGGGAACGTTCCGGAGGTGGCCGGGTTCAAGGTGGCGGCGTTCGGGCTGGCCGGGTCGTTCGACGCCGAGGTCGGTGGCTACGGGACCGATGATCATGTACGCGCCACGCTGGTCCGCCGGTCGCTGGAGCGGGCCGGGGCGAAGTACGGCGAACCGTTCCATCCGGTGGTCATCGGCGACACCGTGCACGACGTGACGGCGGCTCTGGCGAACGGCGCGGTGGCGATCGGGGTGGCCACCGGCGCCACTCCGGCGGCGGAGCTGACCGCGGCCGGCGCCCACGTGGTGCTGCCCGACCTCTCCGACCTGAACGCCGCGGTCCGCGCCCTGGCCGGCTGAACCGGGCCGCCCGGCGCCGCGGTCCGAACCGTGGGTCGGCACGGTGCGTCTGGTGTGCCGACTTGCGGTGTGGTCCGGACCGCGGGTCGGCACGGTGCGTCTGGTGTGCCGACTTGCGGCCTGGTCCGAGCCGCGGGTCGGCACGGTGCACCTCGTGTGCCGACTTGCGGTGTGGTCCGGACCGCGGGTCGGCACGGTGCACCTCGTGTGCCGACTTGCGGCGCGGATCGGACCGCAAGTCGGCACGTGTCGGAGGCCGCCGCCAGGTCGGTCCCGAACGAGTGGGTCGAAAAGGAGGAAGCGGTCAGGCGGGGTCGGGTAGGTAGAGGGCCAGCTTCTGCTTGATCAGGGAGCTGTAGGCGTAGCCGAAGATGCCCACCTCGCGGAACCGGTGGGACACCCCGGCGGACAGGTCGACCAGGGCCGGCTGGGCCAGCACCTCGAAGCCGCCGTGGTTGAGCTGGAGTGGGCTCAGGGTCAGCCCGACCGCGTCCGGGGTGGTGACCTCGGCGATCAGGGCGGGCAGCACGATCAGGCTGGACTGGCCGCCACCCTGCTGTGCCTGCCGGGCTGCGCAGAGGGCGACCGCGTCGGCGGCGAAGTCGGCGAGCACGTTCTGGTCGACGGTGCCGGCCTTGGCCGCGACCAGGAAGATGTGCCGCCGGGTGAGAGCTTTCACCTGGGTCTTGTATCCGACCAGGCCGAGATGTTCGTCGGCCAGCTGGCATCCGTCGGCGGCGAGGCGTTCCGCCAGGCCCTTCACATAGAGTTCCGCGTCGATCACGGTGGCTGATCGTAATTGAAAATATTCGATCAGCCTACGATTGGTTTGAAGAAGCCCAGGACGACCGCCGCGGCGATGATCGCGGAGGCCGCCAGGAAAGCGCTTACCAGCAGAAACGTGTCTTGGATGGTGAAGTGCTGGCGGCGGGCGTGGGTGCGCGGCAGGCCCGAGTCGAAGCCGCGGGCGTCCATCGCGACGGCCAGCCGGACACCGCGGCGCAGGGCGCCGACCAGGAGGGCGAACGCGGTCGACGTGAAGAGCCGCAACTTGGCGACCGGGTTGCGGCCGGCGTCCACCCCGCGGGCCCGGCGGGCCAGGCTGAGGGTGCGCCACTCCTGGCCCAGCAGCGGGACCAGGCGGAACGCGGCCAGCGCGCCGATCGCGAAGCGGGCCGGGGCCTTGGCGTTCTGGACCAGGGCGTCGGCCAGGTCGGTCGGGTCGGTGGTGGCGAAGACGACGATGCCGGGCAGGGCGATCGCGAAGACCCGCAGGATCAGGGCGCCGGCGGTGGCCAGCACCCCGGTGGTCACGTCCACCGGGCCGAGGGCGACGAGCAGGTCGCCACCGCGTTCGGCGGCGAACAGCACCATCGTGACCAGGATGCCGGCCGCGCTGAGCAGCAGTGGGGTGGCCCGCCGGAGCAGCACCCCGGGGCGGACGCCGAAGAACGGCAGCACCAGCAGCTCGACGAGCAGGGCGGCAGCCGGGGTGAACGGGTCCACGGTGGAGATCAGCGGCAGGGTGAACAGCAGCGCGGCACCGGCTTTGGCGACCGGGTTGCGGCGGGCCAGGGGCGCGGTGCCGTCGGCGAGCGGTGCGAGGTCGAGGGTCACGACGGGTGCCTGCGGGGGAGTGGGCCGGGCGCGGGTTCGCCCAGTGGGACGGTCCGGTCGGCGAGGGTGTGGACGAACATCTCGTCGTGGGTGACCGCGACGATGCCGTGCCCGTCGTCGCGGAGGCCGGCCAGCAGGTCGGCGAGTTCCCGCCAGGTGCGGCGGTCCTGGCCGAAGGTGGGCTCGTCGAGCACCAGCAGCCGCGGTGCGGTGGCCAGGGCGGTGGCGACGCTGAGCCGCCGGGCCTCCCCGCCGGAGAGGGTGTACGGGTTGGCCTCGGCCAGCCGGTCCAGGCGCAGACGCTGGAGCAGGCCGTCGACGATCCGGCCGGCCTCGGCGGGGGAGTGGCCGAGCCGCCGTGGGCCGAGGGCGAGTTCGTCGGCGACGCGGGCGGTGACGAACTGGTGTTCCGGGTTCTGGAAGACCGAGCCGATCCGGCCGGCCAGAGTCGCGGCCCGCCAGCGATGCGGTGGCCGCTTGTCGCCGAACGCCGAGATCCGGCCGCCGCTGGGGGCGAGCAGCCCGCCGAGCAGCAGGGCCAGGGTGGACTTGCCGGCGCCGTTCGGGCCGGTGACGGCCACGATCTCACCGGCTGAGGCGTGCAACGAAACGGGAGCGAGGCGCCCGGTGACGGTGGCGTGCTCCGCGCGTACCAAATCGGCGGTAGCAGTTGATCTTGTGGTTAAGGAGGGAAAGGTGAAACCCGGCACCCAGACGCCCTCCTCGGCCAGCTTGTCGCCGTAGGCAGCGAAGATCATCTCGGGTTCGCCGTCGGCCCGCACCCCACCGCCCGGCTCCAGCACCACCACCCGGTCGACGAGCGGCAGCGCCTCCGCCACCCGGTGCTCCACGATGATCAGGGTGGTCTCCGGCCCGGTGGCCCGCGCGACCGCGTCACGGATCAGCGCGGCACCCGGCGGGTCCAGATTGGCGGTCGGCTCGTCCAGCAGCAGCAGGCCGGGACGCAGAGCGAGGACGCCGGCGAGGGCCAGGCGCTGCGCTTCGCCGCCGGAGAGCGCGGCCGTCGGGCGATTGATGGGGTACGGGAAACCCACGCGATCCAGCACATCGGAGACCCGCGGCCAGATGTCGCCGGCCGGAATCCCCCGGTTCTCCAGGCCGAACGCCACATCGTCACCGCTGCGGGCCATCACCAGCTGGGTCTGCGGATCCTGGAAGACGATGCCGACCTGCTCCCGGGCCTTCCGCGGATCCAGCCCGTCGATCTCGATGGTGCCCTCGGACTCGCCGGAATCCTCCGGCAACAGCCCGGCCAGCGCACCGAGCAGGGTGCTCTTGCCGGCCCCGGAGGGACCCAGCAGGAGCACCCGCTCGCCGTGCCGGACATCCAGGTCCAGCCCGCGGACCGCCCAGGCGCGGCGCCCGGCATGCCGCCACCCGAAACCGCGAAGCCGAACGTCACTCATCGCTAGATGGTCGCCCGCTCACGGCCGGCGCCGAACCGGTCCAGCACACCGGTCGGGACCAGCGCCCGGACCAGTGCCCACGAACCGAGCCCGGCCAGGATCGTGCCGCTGACCACGGTGAGCGCCGCGTACGGCACCCGGTACGACCACAGTGCGGCCTCCGAGTTCCACACGAAGAAGTCGTAGATCGACGCGCTCAGCCCGGTCAGCGCCCCGGCCAGCAGCGCCGGCACCAGGCTGAACGAGCGGTAGCGCAGAGCCGCGAAGGCCAGCTCCGCGCCCAGGCCCTGGACCAGGCCCTGCGGGATGACGGTGGCGCCCCACGCGTTGCCGAGCAGTGCCGACACGATGGCCGCCACCAGTTCGGTGTAGAGGGCGGCGCCCGGCTTACGGACGATCAGGCCGCCGAGGACGGCCGGGATCAGCCAGACGCCGTACAGGATGGTCTGTGACGGCGGGAAGAAGGCGAACGCCCCCTCGGTGACCGACCAGACCGTGTTCCAGGCCCAGAAGATCACGCCGAACGCCACGGCGATGACGGAGGCGACCACGATGTCTATCGTGCGCCAGCGGTTGGGATTGTCTGTCATGAAACGCCTCCCAGCGGGTACCGGGAGGAGACGCACGCCGTGGCCCCCGGGCGACGGTGCCCGGGACACGACGCGGCTGGAGAGGACCGAACTTCCTGCGCTGGCATTACCCAGATCAGGTACGAGGGTCTGCGGAATCACCCGCACTCTCAGCGCTGTGCGCTCCCCTGTCGGATCGAAGTGTTTTCGCGACCTACCTCGACCCGCGCATCGCTCGCGCGAGTGCACTAGGTCTCCGCCGTCGCGAAAATACTTCGGTGCATGTGCTTCGATGACCGTAACACCAGGTAGGCGTACTGGAACAGGAGGGGACCACGTGATCGAGGTCAAAGCTCGCGGGCTGACATTCGACGTCCATGAGGGCGGTCCGGTGGACGGTGAACCGGTGCTGTTGCTGCACGGCTTCCCGCAGGACTCCCGGGAGTTCGACCTGATGGCGCCCCGGCTGCACGCCGCCGGGCTGCGGACCTACGCGCTCGATCAGCGCGGCTGCTCACCGGGGGCGCGGCCGGGCGAGGCCGCGGCGTACACGATGGGCTCGGTGACCGCCGACGCGGTGGCCGTCCTGGACGCGCTCGGGGTGGAGCGGGCGCACGTCGTCGGCCACGACTGGGGCGCGCAGGTGGGCTGGCAGCTGGCCGCCCGGCACCCGGAGCGGGTCCGGACGCTGACCGCGATCTCGGTGCCGCACCCGCGGGCGCTGGCCCTGGCGATCCGGCTGCGGCCCAGTCAGAGCGCCCGGCTGGCGTACTTCCGGGTGTTCCGTTCCCCGATCGCCGAGCGGCTGCTGCTGGCCCGGCACGGGATGGTGCTGAAGGCGATGCTGCGGCCGATCGGGATGCGCGCCGAACAGTACGTGGCGGCGATGCGCGAACCGGGCCGGCTCACCGCCGGGCTGAACTGGTACCGGGCGTTCAACGGCGACGACGTGGCCGACCTGGGCGAGGTGCCGGTGCCGACCACCTATGTGTGGAGCGACCAGGACGGGGTGGTCGGCCGGACCGCGGCGCTGCGCACCCGGGACTGGGTGCGCGGCGACTATCAGCTGGTGGTGATGCGCGGGGTCAGCCATTGGGTGCCGGAACAGGCGCCGCGTGAGCTGGCCGACGCCGTCCTGGCACGGATCGGCGTTTGACCATGGTTCGATGTGGGGAATTCGGCGCGTCATGGCGGTCGATACCCACACCCCCCGAGAGACCGAGAAGCAGCGATGGGACCGCAACTTCGCGGACCTGCTGCAGGAGCTGCGCGTCGCACAGACCGGCGTGCAGATCCTCTTCGCGTTCCTGTTGACCCTGCCGTTCAGCAGCGGCTTCCCCAACGTGACGAACTTCCAGAAGGACGTCTACATCGTGGCGCTGGTCAGCGCGGCGTTCGCCACCGCGCTGATCATCTCCCCGGTGGCGTTCCACCGCGCGCTGTTCCGGCAGGGCCGTAAACCCGAGCTGGTCAAGTACGCGCACAAGATGGCCACCGGCGGCCTGGCCTGCATGCTGGTCGCGATGGTCAGCAGCGTCCTGCTGATCACCGACTACCTGCTGGACTGGAAGTGGGCGATCCCGCTGACCGTGGTCACCGGCGCCTGGTTCCTCACCTACTGGGCCATCCTGCCGTTCGCGCACCGCGAGTGGGGCGACGACGACGCCGACGACGACTCAGCGGCCGCGGTGTCGTAACCCGAGCCGGCGCAGCTCCAGGTCGGCCAGGGCGGTGACCGCCGCCGGGTCGCCGGAGCGCCAGCTCTGCGCGATGTCCGGGCCCAGCCTCGCCAGTTCGGTCAGCGGCTGCGAGGCCAGGGCCCGCAACGCCAGCAGGTCCTGCCCGGCCGGCTGGTTCCGGACCGCCGCGGCCACCCCGGCCCGGCGGATCCAGCGCAGGCGCAACGGCAGCCACACGAAGAGCACCAGGGCCAGCGGTACGGACAACGCGATCGCCGGCAGGATCAGCGCCAGCTGGGCCACGAACTCCTGCTGATCCTGGCCGGCCTCGGCGATCGACCGGGCCGCGTCGGCGGCATTGGTGAACGGGCTGGTCAGCTCGTCACCGACGATCGGGACCCGGCCCACCTTGCCGCCCGCGTCGGCCAGGTTGTCGGCGATGCCGCTGCCGGCGCTCTCCAGTTTCTGCCCGGGTACGGCGAGTTGCTGCACCGTGTCGTGGATCCCGATCGCCACCCGGATCCACACGTAGACCCAGATGACCACGAAGATGTCGGTGAGGAGCTGGCGCAGGGCGACGGGAACCCGGTCGGCGTAGAGCTTCACACCCCGAAGCGTCGCACTCAGCGCTTCGCGGCGCACTCCGGGCAGGTCCCGAAGATCTCCATGGTGTGCGAGATGTCGACGAAGCCGTGCTGACCGGCCACCTTGTCGGCCCACGACTCCACCGCCGGGCCGGCCACCTCCACGGTCCGGCCGCACGACCGGCACACCAGGTGGTGATGGTGGCCCTGGCTGCACCGGCGGTAGAGGTGCTCCCCGCCGGGCGGGCGCATCACGTCGATCTCGCCCGCGTCGGCCAGCCCCTGCAGCGTCCGGTAGACGGTGGTCAGGCCGACCCGCTCGCCCCGCTCCCGCAGCATCGCGTGCAGGTCCTGGGCGCTGTGGAAACCCTCGGTCTCGGCGAGCACGGCACTGACCGCGCTGCGCTGCTTGGTGTTGCGGATCGTGGTATCGGAGTTCACTGTCGGCTCTCCCTGGCGTGGCTCACGGCGTCGGCGACGATGTGGGCGACGTGTTCGTCCACCAGGGAGTATGCGATCTCCCGGCCCCGGCGGACACCCCGCACCACGCCGGCTCCGCGCAGCACCCGCAGGTGCTGGGAGACCAAGGGCTGTGGGGCGCCGAGTTTCTCCACGAGATCGTGCACACAGCGCTCGCCGACACCGAGCTCGACCACGATGGCCACACGGATCGGCGCGGAGAGCGCGCGCAGCAGCGCCCCCGCCGATTCGTACGCTTCGTAGCCGGTGGTCGTCGTCATCGTTGCGACCACCGTACAGCCATCCGGATGTCAGACATGCAGCACGACATCCGGCGGTTCCGAGGTCACCGGGGCGTCCGCGCGCCGCTGCCGCAGCCGCCGCAGCGCGGACCCGCCGACCGCGGTGGCCACGAAGACGGCCAGCGCCAGCAGCACCGTGGTCGCGCCGGGCGCGGTGTCCGCCTCGGCCGACAGCAGCACCCCGCCCCCGGCGGCGCCCACCCCGATCAGCATCCCCAGCGTCATCGTGCTCCGGAACCCGCGGGTCACCTGCTGCGCCGCGGCGATCGGCACCACCATCAGGGCCGACACCAGCAACAGCCCGACGGTACGCATGGCGATGGTCACCGTCAGCGCGGTGGTCACCGCCAGCAGGATGTTCAGGGTCCGTACCGGCAGGCCGCTGACCTTCGCGTACTCCTCGTCGTTGCAGAGCGCGAACAGCGCCGGCCGGAACACCAGCATCGCGGTCACCACCAGCGCGCCCAGCCCGCCGATCACCCACAGGTCCTGCGCCGAGGTGGTCAGCAGCGAACCGAACAGGTACTGCATCAGGCTGGTGCTGCTGTCGTCGGAGAGGCCCACCAGCAGCACCCCGCCGGCGATGCCGCCGTAGAAGAGCAGGGCCAGGGCCAGATCCCCGGAGGTACGGCCACGCTCCCGGATCAGCTCCACGCCGACCGCGCCCACGATGCTCACCAGCACCGCGGTCAGCACCGGGGAGGTGCCGGTGAGCAGGCCGACCCCGACGCCGGTGAGGGCCACGTGCCCGATCCCGTCACCGATCAGCGACAGCCGCCGCTGCACCAGGTAGACGCCGAGCGCGGGCGCGGCCAGCCCGATGATCAGCGCGGCGATCAGCGCGCGCTGCATGAAGGGGAGTGCGAGAAGTTCCATCAGTACGCCTTCGTCCCCTCGGTCGGCGCCCACTCGCAGATCGCCGGCTTGGCCTCGTCGGCGTGCGGGTGCAGGTGCTCGTGATCCGGCTCGGCGTGGTGCCCGGCCGGCTCCGGCGGGACCCCCTCGTGCACGATCCGCCCGTCGTGCACGACCACGGCCCGCCCGATCAGCGGCCGCAGTGGGCCCAGCTCGTGCAGGATCAGCAGGATCGTGCCGCCGCCCGCGGCGAACCGGGTCAGCGCCCCGGCGAACGCCTCCTGGCTGGCCGCGTCCACCCCGGCGTTCGGCTCGTCCAGTACCAGCAGGTCCGGCTTGCCGGCCAGCGCGCGGGCGATCAGGGTGCGCTGCTGCTGCCCGCCGGAGAGGGTGGCCACCGGGTCGTCGATCCGGTCCAGCAGGCCGACCGCGGTCAGGGCGTCCCGGACCGCGGCCCGATCGGCCTTCGCCGGAAGCCGGAGGACACCGCGCCGGGCCAGGCGACCCGACGCGACGACCTCACCGACGGTGGCCGGCACCCCACTGCCGGCACCGAGCCGCTGGGGTACGTACCCGATCCGCTCCCACTGCCGGAAACGCCGGCGCGGGGTCCCGAACAGGGCGATCTCACCGCGCAGGGTGGGGACGAGGCCGAGGATCGTACGGATGAGGGTGGATTTGCCGGAACCGTTGGCGCCGAGGACCGCGACCACGTCGCCTGCGGTGACCCTCAGTGACACGTCCCGCAGGATCTCGCGGCCGTCGTAACCGGCGGCGAGATGTTCGACCTCGACGACAACACTCATGGTGGTTACCTACACTCCAGACCCAGCTTCAGTGCGGTCAGGTTGGCACGCATCACCGAGAAATAATCCGCCGACGGGTCGGTCAGCCCCTCCAGGGGGTCGAGAACCGCGGTCTCGGCACCCACCTCCTGCGCGATCGTCTCGGCGACCTTGGGGCTGACCAGGGTCTCGAAGAAGATCGTGGTGGTGCCGTGCTCCTTGGCCTCGGCGGCGACCGCGGCCAGGCGCTGCGGCGACGGCTCGGTCTCCGGGTCGATGCCGGTGATGCCGATCTGGGCCAGCTCGTACCGGTTCGCCAGGTAGCCGAACGCGGTGTGGCTGGTCACCAGCTCCCGGCGGGTGCAGTCGGCCAGCCCGGTCTTGAACTCGCCGTCCAGGGTGGTCAGCTCGGTGCGCAGGGCGGCGGCGCGGGCGGTGAAGTCGGCCGCGTGGTCCGGGTCGGCCTGGCCGAGACGCTCGGCCAGCTTGTCGCCGATGGTGGCCAGCCGCTCCGGGTCCAGCCAGACGTGCGGGTCGTTCGGGCCGTGCTCGCCGGCGTGCTCCTCCTCCGCCCCGTGCTCCTCCTCGGCGTGGTCGTCGGCCTCGGCCGCCGGGATCATCTCGACGACTCCGGACGCGTCGAAGGCCCGGTCCGCACCGTTCTGCTCGACCGCGTCGTCCACGGCCGGCTGGAAGCCGCCCAGGTAGACGATCAGGCCCGCGCCGGCCACCTCGCCGACCTGGCTGGCGGTCAGCTCGACGTCGTGCGGCTCGGCGCCCGGCTTGGTGAGGGTGGAGACGCGGACCGCCTCGCCGCCGATCCGCTCGCTGACGAACTGGAGGGGGTAGAACGCGGTGACGACGTTCAGCTTGCCGTCGTCCCCGTTGGCCGAGTCACCACAACCCGCGAGGGCGGTGGTCAGCAGCAGGGCGGCGGCGGGAAGGGCGAGGCGGCGCATCATGCCAGCAACTGTCGTCGATAATGACAATGATTGTCAAAGCCGCATGAATTCACAACGCCTTCGACACCGCGGCCACCACCAGCATGGTGAGCAGCACCAGACGGACCGCCCGGGTGATCGGCGGCTGCACCGGCCAAGTCGTGAAGGTGAGCGTGCCGAGCGCTCCGGCCAGCACGAACAACAGCAGCGCGCCGACGATCCCGGGCAAGAACAGGCCGGCCAGCAGCAGCACCAGCGCCACCACGAACGCGGTGGTGGGATTCACACGCGACAGCCGGCGCAGAAAGGGCGGTGGGGTCACTGAGGCTCCTGTCGCGTATGCGTAGGCTCGACACATGCTGGTGCTCAACCGCTTCTCGGTCCCGCCGGAGACGCAGGACGGCTTCCGTGAGCAGGCGCACGCCGCGCTCGCCGCGCTGGCCGCCACCTCCGGCTACCGCTCCGGCCGGCTCACCCGCGCCCTGGAGGACCCGGCCGGCTGGACCCTCGTCACCGAGTGGGAGTCCGTCGGAGCCTACCGGCGCGCGCTCGGCGCCTTCGACGTGAAGGTGCACGCCACCCCGCTGCTCGCGCTCTCCCTGGACGAGCCGTCCGCCTTCGAGACCCTGGCGTCCGCCGAGCCCGGCGGCGAAGTGGTGGTCACCGGCAGCGACCGGGCGGCCGAACCCTGGCGCTGAACACTAGGCTTAGGAACATGAGTCTTCCTCCGCCCCCACCGCCGCCGGGCCCGGGTGTGCACCCGCCGTTCCCGGCGCCACCGGTCGAGGGGCGCGGCAAGCGGCTCGGCACCACGATCGGCGTCGTCGCCGGCATCGTGGTGCTGGTCTGCGGCGCCGGCACCATCGCCGGCGGTGGATTCCTCACCGCCTTCAGCCGGTCCCTCGACGAGCAGGCCGGCGTGGTGGTCAGCCGCTACCTCAGCGACCTCCAGGCCCGCGACTTCGACGGCGCCTACCGCCAGCTGTGCGAGAGCGCCCGGCTCGACGAGACCCAGGCCGACTTCGCCGAGCGGATGGAGGAGACCGAGCCCATCACGTCGTACCAGGTGGGTGAGTTGACCCTCGGGGTGTCGATCTCGGTGCCGGTCGAGCTCGTCTATGCCGACGGCGAGCGGGACCGGGTCGCCGCCGACCTCACCCAGAACACGTCGACGGGCAAATTCGAGGTGTGCGGACTCGGCGAGTAATCTCGTCGTTCGTCCTGATAAACAACTGATTTCCCCGCCGACACCCAGCCGGCGCAGGAGGAGATTCACATGCCTGCCGACCGTATCGACAGCGTCGTCAGCCTGGCCAAACGCCGCGGCTTCGTCTTCCCCTCCAGCGAGATCTACGGAGGCACCCGCTCGGCCTGGGACTACGGTCCGCTCGGTGTGGAGCTGAAGGAGAACGTCCGCCGGCAGTGGTGGCGCACCATGGTCCAGCAGCGCGACGACATCGTCGGCCTGGACTCGGCCGTCATCCTGTCCCGCGACGTGTGGGCCGCCTCCGGCCACCTGGACGCCTTCGTCGACCCGCTGACCGAGTGCCAGTCCTGCCACAAGCGGTTCCGGGCCGACCACCTGGAGGAGGCGTACGAGGCGAAGCACGGCAAGCTCCCCGAGTCGCTCCAGGAGCTGAACTGCCCGAACTGCGGCAACAAGGGCACCTTCACCGAGCCGAAGATGTTCAACGGCCTGATGAAGACCTACCTCGGCCCCACCGAGAGCGCCGACGGCCTGCACTACCTGCGCCCGGAGACCGCCCAGGGCATCTTCGTCAACTACAACAACGTGGCCACCGCGGCCCGCAAGAAGCCGCCGTTCGGCATCGCCCAGGTCGGCAAGAGCTTCCGCAACGAGATCACCCCCGGCAACTTCATCTTCCGGACCCGCGAGTTCGAGCAGATGGAGATGGAGTTCTTCGTCCCGCCGGGCAGTGATGAGGAATGGCACGAGTACTGGCTGCAGGAGCGCTGGAACTGGTACCGCGACCTCGGCCTCTCCGAGAACAACATGCGCTTCTACGAGCACGCCAAGGAGAAGCTCTCGCACTACTCGAAGCGGACCGTCGACATCGAGTACCGCTTCCAGTTCGGCGGCACCGAATTCGCCGAGCTCGAGGGCATCGCCAACCGCACCGACTTCGACCTGTCGACGCACTCCAAGCACTCCGGCGTCGACCTGTCCTTCTTCGACCAGGAGAAGGGCGAGCGCTGGGTGCCGTACGTGATCGAGCCGGCCGCCGGTCTCACCCGCGCCGTGCTGGCCTTCCTGCTGGAGGCCTACGACGAGGACGAGGCGCCCAACACCAAGGGCGGCGTCGACAAGCGCACCGTGATGCGGTTCGACCCGCGCCTGGCCCCGGTCAAGGTGGCCGTGCTGCCGCTGTCGCGTAACCCGGAGCTGTCGCCCAAGGCCAAGGAGCTGTCGGCGAACCTGCGCAAGCGCTGGGTGGTCGAGTTCGACGACTCGCAGGCCATCGGCCGCCGGTACCGTCGCCAGGACGAGATCGGCACCCCGTTCTGCGTCACCGTCGACTTCGACACCCTCACCGACAACGCGGTGACGGTGCGCGACCGCGACACCATGAAGCAGGAGCGGGTCTCCCTCGACCAGATCGAGGACTACCTGATCAAGCGCCTGCCCGGCTGCTGACGGTTTTCGATCGATCGATGCGGGGCATGGTCACGGCCATGCCCCGTTTCGATGTGCGGCCCAGCAGGCCGTACGCCGTCCTCATGGCCGTCGGCGCCCTGGCGATCCTGATCTTCGGCACCGTGACCATGATGACCGACGGCGGTTTCGAATGGCCCTTCCTGATGTTCGCCGGCGCCGGTCTGTTCATCGTCGTCGCCGTGCTGACGCGGGCCTTCGGCCGTGGCGGGAGCGGCGCGGCCGAGCGGCGCGAGAGAGTGTTCGCGGTGGCCGGGGCGATCGGCGGCGTCGGCATCCTGATCTTCGGCGGGTTCATGCTGGCCGACACGGAATCCCCGCTCACCATCGCCGGCTTCAGCATCGCCGGCCTGGCGATCATCGCCGTCAACCTGTGGTCGGCGTTCAACCGTCGCGACTGAGGCGTCGTCACCCGCCGAAACCTCAGAAGCCGAACCCGCCGGGCCGGTCGTTGCGGTCGGCGATCAGCCCGGCGAGCGTGGCCAGGGCGATCTCCGCGGGGGTACGGGATCCGATGTTCAGCCCGACCGGCCGGTGCACCCGGGCGATCTCCTCGTCCGGCACCTCCAGCGCGCGCAGCGCCGCCACGTGCGGGCCCTCGGCGCGCGGATTGCCCAGGATGCCGATCCAGCGTGACCCGCCGGCCAGCGCCTCCTTGAGGATCGCCCCGATCTCGGCCTCGGGCCGGTGGTGGTCGGTGAGCAGGATGTCGGTGTGCTCGTCCGGCCGGGCCGCCACCAGATCCCCGACGAAGGTGTCGCCGTGCGGTCGCGGAGTCCCGCCCAGCCGACTCGGATCCGGCTCCACCAGGGTGGTCTGAAACCCCAACTCGGTCCCGAACCGGAACAACATCTCGGCCACCGGCGTCGCGAAAACGGCGATCAGCCGCCGCGGGCTCCCCTGCTCAGTCACGTTCCCGACTCTGCCAGAACTTCGCGAGAAATGCACACGACCAGGTGACTGGTACGAACTTGCGCAGAGCCTATAGTTGGAGCCTGCAAAAGCTCAATGCCGGCCGGCCGAGCGACTACCCTTCATCGCACGGAGGCACGATGGCCACCCTGGAAGAGCGCGTCACCCGACTGGAGAAGCGCATGGACGAAGAAGCAAGGCTCCGCGCCATGGTGGACCGGGATCTGGCCGACTTCGGCGAGAAACTGCGGGTCCAGACCGGGCTCCTGCGGGCTCTCGCGACGACTCAGTCGGAGCACACCGCAACGCTGAACCAGCACACCGAGACCCTCAACCAGCACACCGAGATCCTCGACCAGCACACCGCACTGTTCGAGAAGGTGCTGGCGACCCTCGACCGGCACACCGCGATGCACAAGGAGCACGGCGTGGTGCTGGCCACTCTCACCCTTGAGAAGCACAGCTCCACGGAGCGGGACGAGCAGATCATCGGTCTGCTCCACACGCTCATCGATCGTGAGGGCGCTCGGTAGAGCGGGCGATTCGTGGTCGCCGGGCGGGGCGTGTCACGCTTAGGGGTGTGACTGCACCGCTCATGCTCGGCGACCACGCCGTACGACCGCCCGTTGTTCTCGCTCCGATGGCGGGGATCACCAACGTGGCCTTTCGGCGGCTCTGCCGGGAGCAGGGCGGTGGTGTGTACGTCTGCGAGATGATCACCACCCGGGCGCTGGTGGAGCGGATTCCGAAGACGCTGAAGATGATCGCGTTCGCGGAGGACGAGGGGTTCCGCAGCCTGCAGCTCTACGGGGTGGACCCGGAGGTGACAGCGGCCGCCGTCCGGATGGTCGGCGAGGACGACCTGGCCGATCACATCGATCTGAACTTCGGGTGCCCGGTGCCGAAGGTGACGCGGCGCGGTGGGGGGTCGGCCCTGCCGTGGCGGCGCCGGCTGTTCGGGCGGATCGTGAGCCAGGCGGTGGCGGCGGCGAAACCGTTCGGCATCCCGGTCACGATCAAGATGCGCAAGGGCATCGACGACGACCACCTGACGTACGTGGAAGCGGGTCTCGCCGCCCAGGAGGCGGGGGTGGCCGCCGTGGCGTTGCACGCGCGGACCGCCGAGCAGCGCTATTCGGGCAAGGCCGACTGGGACGCGATCGCCACCCTGAAGCAGGCGCTGGACGTCCCGGTGCTGGGCAACGGTGACATCTGGGAGGGCTCGGACGCCCTGCGGATGGTCGAGCACACCGGTTGTGACGGCGTGGTGGTGGGCCGGGGCTGTCTGGGCCGTCCGTGGCTGTTCGCCGATCTGGAGGCCGCGTTCACGCAGGGTTCGGCCTACCAGCCGGTGCTGCCGACGCTGGGTGAGGTCAGCAAGATCCTGGCCCGGCACGCGCAGTTGCTGGTGGAGGCCCTGGAGGACGAGAAGCACGGCTGTGCCGACTTCCGCAAGCACGTCGCGTGGTACCTGAAGGGTTTCCCGGTCGGCGGTGACCTGCGCCGCAGCCTGGCGATGATCTCGTCGCTGGCCGAGCTGGACGATCTGCTGGCCAAGCTGGACCCGTCGATCCCGTTCCCGGCGGACGCGCTGGGGCAGCCGCGTGGCCGGGTGAACGCCCCGGGCAAGGTGACGCTGCCGCACGGCTGGCTGGACAGCCGGGACGACGACACCGTGCCCGAGGGCGCCGAGACCGACGAGTCGGGCGGCTGAGAGGTCAGTTAGGGTGCCGATCTGTGGCTCGAATCGAGCCACAGATCGGCACACGAACTAGCGGTTCATCTGGTAGGCGACGATCGCCGCCGCGACGGCCAGCAGGGCGAGGAACACCGCGAAGGCGATCTTCACCGCGCTGTACGGCCGTTCGCCGGCCACCGAGCCGGTACGCCCGTTCACCACCACGTTGAACGTCCGCCCGGCGTGCAGGTAGGCCATGATCCAGATCGGCAGCAGCATCAGCTTGAACGTGACATCGTGGTACGAGGTGGAGACCGAGTGGACCCGCTGCTCGTCGCCGCCGATGTCGTGACGGCAGTCGCGTTCGATCACCGGCGCCATCCGGGCCTTGGCGTGTTCCATGCCGGTCTCGGGTTCGACCTCGTAGCGCAGGGTCTCGTGCCCGGCCAGGAACTCCGGCCGGTACGGCTGCGCCTCCAGCAGCGGCCACGGCTCCAGTTTGTGCAGGTGGTCGGGCATCACCCGAGCGGTGCCGACGATCAGCACGTCGTCGAAGAACCGGGACACCCGGCCGCTCGCCGGGTACCAGCGCGTCTTGCGTACCTGCCGGGTCCGGGTCTCGCCGTTCTCCTGATACGTCTCGGTCACCCAGTAGTGCTCGCCGCGCTGACCGGTGTAGTGCGAGACCGTTCCGGCGTCGTACGTCCAGTGCGGCAGGTAGGAGCTGTGCGCCGATTCGGCCTCGGTGACCTTCTTCAGACTGTTCGGCGCGAACCAGCGCGACGACGCCCACTGCCGGAGCGCTTCCCGCAGGGCCGGCCGGTCGACGGCGAACGGCAGCACCGCCTCCGGGATCACCTGGTCGCCGGAGCTGACGTCGGCGACCAGTGGCGCGGAGCAGAACCCGCACCGATCCGAGATCTTGTCACTCTGGGTGATCGCGCCGCAGCCCTGGCAGGTGAACGTGTGCGGGGCCAGGGTGGCGATCGGTTTGCGCGGCAGCCGGACGAACGGCTCGAACGCGTGCTCGCGGACCGCCCGTTCGGGGGCGGCGATCGCCGTCTCGGCACCGCAGTAGGGGCATTTGAGGACTGTCGTGCCGGGGGCGAACTCGACGTTGGCTCCGCACGAGGAGCAGGGGTACTGCGTCACTGCGGCGGCAGGGGTGGCGGAACCGACGCGAACACGCTGCTCAGCTCGGTGACCTGGCCGGCCGGGGTCCAGGCGGCCATGCCGGCCCGCCAGACCAGGGTGTTGCGGTCCAGGCTGCCGGAGGTGGCGTGCGAGGTCAGGGTGGCCACGTCGAACGGCCCCTGCTGCTGACCGCCGATGGCGGCGAACCAGTCGCCGGCCGGCAGCGGCGGCGGGACGGCGGCGGCCGGCTGGTTGAGCGACTGGGCGGCCCGCTGGCCGGCGGCCATGCCGAGGCCGAGGCCGATGGCGTCGCCGGTGCCCCCGGTGGCGTTGCCGATGGCTTCGGCGGTCTGGAACCTGGTGTACGCGTCCAGGTTGCCGACCACCCCCATCGAGGTGCGTTTGTCCAGGGCCTTCTCCACCTCGGGCGGCACCGAGATGTTCTCGATGACGAACTTGGGGATGGCGATACCGCTGGACGCCAGCTCGACGGTCAGCACCTCGGACAGGGTCTTGCCGATGGACAGCTGCTTGGAGGCCAGATCGAGCATCGGCACGTTCGCGGTGGCGAGAGCGCTGCCCAGGTGGCTGACCACCAGCTGCCGCAGGAAGTCGTGCACTTCGGCGGTCCGGAACTGCGGGTCGGTGCCGACCAGTTCGCTGAGCAGCCGGCCCGGGTCGGAGACCTTCATCGCGAAGCTGCCGAACGCCCGCAGCCGGACCGCCCCGAACTCCGGGTCACGGACCATCACCGGGTTCTGCGTGCCCCACTTCATGTCGGTGAACAGCCGGGTGTTGACGAAATACACCTCGGCCTTCCACGGCGAGTCGAAGCCGTGCCGCCAGTTCTTCAGGGTCGTCATGATCGGCATGTTCTGCGTGGTCAGCGTGTGGGTGCCGGGTGCGAACCAGTCGGCCACCCGCCCCTCGTTGACGAACACGGCGGTCTGCGACTCACGCACGACGAGCTTGGCGCCCATCTTGATCTCGTTCTGGTAGCGCGGGAACCGCCAGACGATGGTGTCCCGGCTGTCATCGAGCCATTCGATGATGTCGACCAGCTCACCCTTGAGTTTGTCCCAGAGGCTCATGCCGGCTCCTCACGTAGATCATCGGTGCGTGTCCGACCGTACCAATCGGCCTCCAGACCGATGCCCACCAGGTAAAAGCGGGCACCGCATAGGATCACGCGAATGCTGGATCGCCTGAAGAAGCTCTTCTCACCCGACAAGCCCCCGCCGGCCCCACCGGTCCGGGATCCCCGGGCGGACGGTCGATGGGACGTGATGGCGGCGGAGGAGCAGGGCGAACCGTTGTTGCGGCAGCGGTTGGCGGAGGGCGATGCCCGGCCCTGGGGGTTGTTGACCTCCCTGCTCGGCTACTACGGCCGAGCCGGTGAGCTGGCCGAGCTGCGGCGGCATCTGGCCGCCACCGCCCCGCGGAGCCAGCTGACGCACCTCGCCCACGAGGCCTACGGGCTGACCGAGGAGAGCAGGCTGGAGGCCGCCTGCTTCCAGGAGGCTCTGGTCACCCGGTTCCCGGGCGACCCGGAGGAGCTGGAGCGCTGCGCCTCGGTGCTGGCCGACGTCGGGCGGTTCGACGAGGCGATGACCCACTTCCGGGAGGCGATCCGGATCGGTAACCCCAAGCCCTACTTCTATCGATGGCCGAACTCGACGATCAAGAGCCTGACCTCGCACAGCCGCTACGACGACGCCGAGGAACTGCTGCGAGCCTACCCGGACGAAGCCTACGCGCTCTCGCCACTGGCCCTGATGTTGCAGGTCAGGGGGCGAACCGCCGAGGCTGAGGAACTGCTTCGGGAACGTATCCGGGATGACCCCGCCCGGTACCCGGTGACGAGACAGGAGATCCTGCGGCTGACGCTGTCCATCCTCCTGGAACGGGACGGGCGGGCGGACGAGGCCGCCGTGATCCGTCCCGCTCACGGCGGGTTCTACGAGCGGGGCCGGAAGATGCGGGAGAACTTCTGGCGTGACCCGGCAACCACCCCGGAACAGGATCGCCACCAGGCGATCTGGTCGGTCATCGACGACTGGAGCAGGGGGATGGCGGTCTAGCGGCCCGCTCGACGTCGCGGGGTGAGCAGGGCGGTGCCCAACAGCGGGACCGCCGCCGCCACGAACAGTGCCGGCATCGCCAGGGGCAGGGCGAACGCGGCGTACAACAGCACCGCGAACACCTCGGCGCCGAACCCGGCCACCGACAGGGCGGTCGCCCGCGCCGGGCCGGTGATCGCATCCTGCAGACGCGTCTCGGCGTGCACCATCGCGAACTGGAGCAGGCCGAACGCCGCCGACACCACCATCATGCCGGCCGGGTGCGGCACCAGCGCGCCACCCGCGGTCAGCGCCGCGGCCAGGGTCAGCGCCACCGCCAGCGGACGTGGCGAGACCGGGGAGAACCGGCCGGCCAGCGCACTCCCGGCGGCCATCGCCAGGGCGGTCACCGCGAACAGCAGCGGCACCGCCGGGGTGCTCACGCCCATCTGCCGGGCCAGCAGGGGAAGGTACTCGTCGAGGGCGCTGAACCCGGGCACCGCCATCGCCACCAGCAGCATCCGGCGACTGCCCGCCGCCGCCCGAAGCCCGGCCCGGAGCATGCGGGGATAACTGTCACCGGCCTCACCCGTACCGGCAAGCGGTTGATCGGGCAGGCGGAGCGCGAGCAGGCCGCCCGCGGTGACCGTCGCGACGCTGACCGCCCCGACCAGCAGGTAACCGCCGGTCAGATAGGCGGGGGTGGCCAGCAGGGTGGCCGCGAGCATGGCCAGCAGGCCCACCGTTCGGGCCCGGCCGATGAGCCGGTTGTAGGCGGTCCCGTCACCGAGACGGTCGTAGACCAGCGCCTCCAGCGAGCCGGACGCGAACGCGCCACCCAGACCCCACAGGACGAAACCCGCGAGAAAGCCGCCGAACGACGGCCAGAGCAGCCACAGCCCGTAACCGGCGGCGGTGACGACCTGCCCGAGCGCGTAGAGCCGCTTACGGGACCACACGTCGGCGAGCGCGCCACTGGGCAC
The DNA here is from genome assembly GCF_050589265.1 of Actinoplanes sp. G11-F43. NCBI lineage: Bacteria > Bacillati > Actinomycetota > Actinomycetes > Micromonosporales > Micromonosporaceae > Actinoplanes > Actinoplanes sp. G11-F43. Next base: position 17,225 of record NZ_JBNZCE010000011.1, on the reverse strand, counting down.
CTCGGCGACGAACGAGACCACCGACCAGACGGCGAACAGCGACGAGATCTCGCCGGTGGTGAGCCCGGCGTCGGCGAACAGCAGCGCGTAGACCGGGTAGAGGAGCACGCTCTCCTGGAGCGCGTGCACCGCATAGAGGTGTCAGCGTCAAATCGGGTGCATGCCCCCAGTCTGCACCCCCGGTCAACGCAATTGCGCCTCGTCGGCGGCGGCCCGCCCGGACTCCCAGCCCTCCAGGCTGTCCACCCGGCTGCCGCGCACCCGGACCGTCCGCGGGAACGCCTTGTCCAGGGCCTTCACCACCTGGGTCTCGCGGCTGCGCAGCACCGGCAGCAGATCACCGTGCCCGCTCATCTCCTGCTCGACCACCTGCCGCAGCCGCTCACCGATCCGGATCCCGTAGGAGACCAGGAACGACCGGCGAAAAGCCTTCAACCGCGCCTTTCGTACGTTCTTCTCGTCCCGCACCATCGCCCGGTTCGCCTGCACCAGCAACGACGTATACAGCAGCTCGACCGCGTCGATGTCGGCGTCGAACCCGAAGACCGTGCTGAACCCCAGCTCCTGCGACCACACCGTGCGGCACGTGTTGGCCTGCGCCACCGCGTCCAGCAGGCCGGCCTTCTCACTCTCGTACGGGTGGTCCACCCCGATCCGCCGCGCGAACGGGGTCATGTCCACGTCCGGCGCGGTGATCTCCTCGATCCGGTACCGGGCGATCAGCTCCTGCGCCTTCGCGCTGTACGTCTCCGCCTCGGCCGGGAACTCGGTGCCCTCCGCCTTGGCCAGCAGCGCCCGCACCCGGTTCAGGATCCGCTCGTCCGCATGATGCGGCACCTTCTTCAACGGGGTGCCCGGCGGCGGGATCAGAATCTCGATCGCCGGCAGCCGCCGCATCTCGGCCAGCAACCCCAGCGAGGCGTCCAGCACGGCGATCCGGTCCGGCTTACGGCCTTCCCCCGCGGTACGCAGTGACTCGGCCTGCGTCCGCCACCGCTCGTCGACGGGTGACCGCCCCCGCAGATAGTCCCCGGCCGCGTCAGCGACCAGGCGCGCCTGGATCGGGTTGCCCCGCCGGGCGACCGCCCGGTGCAACTCGACCGGCTGCCAGCCGTTGCCGAAGAGCCGCTCGAACTCGCTCCCCAGCACCCCGCTCAACGCCGAGTCCACCTCGGCGGAGGCCGTGCCGGTCAGGATGTCCAGTGCGTCCTCGTGGTCGAGGGAACCGGACCGCACCCTGTCGATGATGTCCCGGGCGCTCATGAACAGAGATGGTAGTTCCCGAGGTCACGGCCCCTGCAACAGGACCTCTGGCTTTAGATCCGCCGACTCGGGGCGGGGAGGGCGGTGCGGGCCCTCCCCGCCAGGGGTGGCGATCACGCCAGTACCTAGACGTCGAGGTCGTTCTCGATGCGGCGGAGCTGGTGCCGGGCCATCGCCAGGTTCGCGCGGTCGCGGCGCAGTGCCACGTACAGGAACAGGCCCTTGCCGGAACGGCTGGTCAGCGGCCTGATCATGTGGTACTGGGTGTCCAGGGTGATCAGGATGTCCTCGATCTTCTCGGACAGGTTGAGCATCTCCATCGCGCGCAGCTTGGCCCGGACCACGTCGGTGTTGCCGGCCGCCGCGACCGTCAGGTCCAGCTCCTTGCCGCCGCCGAGGGTGCCGAGGGCCATGCCGCTGGTGTGGTCCACCAGGGCGACGCCGATGCAGCCGTCGATCTCCATGATCTCTTTGAGTGCGGTGTCCATATCGGGCATGGGAATCGTTCCTCCGTTGTGATGGGTGGGATGGAAAGTCAGCCGATGGCGGATCAGCCGGTCGCCTGCCGGCGGCGGACCACGTTCGGCAGGGTGGCCATCGGGGTCCGCCGGGCCAGCGGAGTCGACGGTCCGGTCTGTGTGGGGATCTCCGGGCGCATCTGGGGCGCGGTCTCCAGGGCGAGGATCCGGACCAGCCGGCGTACGCACCGGCGGGCCTCGAGATGGACCATGGCCAGGTTGGCGTCACCCGAGGTCACCACGGTGAGCAGCGCGTTCGGCCCCGCCGTGTAGGACGTGATGTAGCCCCCGTCGCATTCGACCACCGATTCCCGCAGGTCGCCGTGGTTGACGGCGTGCGCGAACCGGCGCGCCAGGGCCAGGTGGGCCGCGGCCAGCGCGGCCAGGGTGTCCGGCTCGATGCCGTGCGAGTCGTGCGCGACGACCAGCCCGTCGGCGGTGGCGAGGACGCTGCCGGCCAGCTCCGGCACCCTGCTGCGCAGGCGACCGAGTTCCTCGAGTACCGCCGGATCCACCGTCACTTCTCCTCGCTCCTTCTAACTGGTCGGGGGTGCGCGCGTCACCGCAGAGCCCTCAATGCGGTGCGTATGCGCTTGAGCAGGACCTCGTCGGTGCCCTGATGCACCTGCGGGCTCTCGCCCGCCATCTCTTTCGGCAGCTTCGCGCCGGGTTTCCGGCGGGCCAGCCGCGGCCGGTTGCTCCCGGCGTTGTGGTCCGCGCCCGGCGTGGGCGGTGGGTCACCGCCGGGCGGGGGGATCCGGGCCGCCGGTTCCGGAGCGGACACCACCGGCGGTACGCCCACCACCGGGCTGACCGGGGCGGGCGCCGGGGCGGGCCGTGCGACCGGCGCCGCACTGCCCCGGGGCAGTGGCAGCCGGACGAACTCGTGCGGGTCCACGGCCCGGATCTCGGGCTGTTCGATCAACCCGGCCGCGGCCATCCGGCGTAGTTCCTGGATGATCGCGTACCCGGCCCGGCCGAGCAGCTGGGCCAGGTCGGCGGGGGTGCGCTGGCCGTCCGCGTGGACCAGCAGCTCCCACTGGGGTGCGGTGATGGTGACCCGCTCCCGGGGCGGCCGGGCCACCGGGATGACCGGCGACACGTCGATCAGCGGGTTGGGGAAGATCTCGTCGAGCAGGTGGACCCGCCGGCGTACCTCCCGGTCGACGGCGGCGGCGTCGATGTGCACCACCTGGCCCAGCCAGTGGGTGGCCCCGGCCCGGAACTCGGCCGGCGCGGACGACTCGGCCAGCACGAAGTACGCCGCGTCATAGGTGGAACCGAGCACACACAGTTCGAGTTCACCCTGGGTGAGGTGGCCCTGTTCGACCAGGAGCCGGCCGACCCGGGCGGTCGAGCCGCCGATGTCGAGCGCCTGCTGCCAGGTACGCCCGGCCAGCCGCCCGGACGACGTGAGCAGTTCGCCCACCCCGGGCGCGGCCGGTGACTCGGCGTACATGACCCGGCCCTCGACGACGTAGACCGCACCGCCGGGATGGCCACCGACCATCAGCGCTCCGGTCTGCCGCGCACCGGAGGCCTGCAGGAGCAGGTCTCCGGGCGCTGCGGTCGTCGTCGGGGCCACCGAAAGCTCCTTCGTGGTCACGGTCACCTCTGCGCGACCAGTTCGTCGGCCAGGCGCTGCATCTTGCGGCGGGCCACGGCGAGGTTGCCGCGAACCCGGTCCAGCCACACGTAGAGCACCAGGCGGCTGTCGAACTCGGTCTGGACCAGCCGCAGGAGGTGGTAACCCCCGGCGGTCGTGATGATCAGGTCTTCGAGCAGGTCGTGCGGTATCGCCGAGACGAACAGCGAACGGCTGGTCGCGGCCTGGACCACCTCGGCCGTACCGGCGGCCGTGGCCTCGTGGTCGGAGTTGGGTGCGGCTCCGGTCGTGGCGACCGGAAAGCCCGTGGTGTAGTCGACGATGCTGGCCCCGACCGCGCCGGGGATCGTCATGGCCTCCTGTAGACAGTGATCGACGCCGGGCACTTCACTCCTCAGCGTTTCGGTACCGGTCGGACGCTTCCCGTCCGCCACCGTGGGCCATCCTCCGGTGACCGTGCGGCTACAAGTCGCACGTGGTGTGCGTCATGGTCGAGTGGCCGTAACCCGTCCCCGGGGTCGCCGTGGACCGGGCACGGCACGCAGCCGCGCGGCGGTCAGATGACCCAGCGCGCCGAATTCCACGCCGCCCACCTCACCGAGCCAGTGCCGCTCCCCGGGTGCGAACCGGGCCGGCGCGTCGGCCTGTTGCAGAAGCACATGGGTGGCGTCCACGATGACCGCCATCACCCGCAGGGCCAGCTCGTTGCGGCCCAGCCGGCCGTCCCGCAGCAGCACCCGGCCGACCCGGTGGCTGCCGCGACCCTCCGCGTACACGGCCCGCCACGTCTGCGGGGCGAGCCGGCCCGAGGAGACCAGGCGCTCACCGAGCCCGGGACAGGCGGGCGATTCGGCGTACGCGATGCGGCCGGCGATCAGATACAGCACCCCGCCCGGGGTGCCACCGACGTGCAGCGCGCCGGTCCGACCCGACTCGCCCAGTTCGGTGAGCAGGCGCCGCATCGAAGCGGTCGCCGGTGAACCAGGAATCACGGATCGTCATCCTGGGACACGTATCGAGTGGTGTCGTCGCACGGCCGGTGCGCCGTCCGTCCCCGTGTCACCCACTCGGGACCCTAGTGTGGAGATCATGACGGCCGACGCTCAGAGATGGACCGCGGAACCCGCCAAGGACAGCGGGTACGGCCGCACCCCGTACCAGCGCGACCGCGCCCGGGTGCTGCACTCCGCCGCGTTCCGCCGCCTCGCCGCCAAGACCCAGGTGCACACCGCCGGATCCGACGACTTCCTGCGCACCCGGCTCACCCACTCCCTGGAGGTGGCCCAGATCTCCCGGGAGATGGGCGCCCGCCTCGGCTGCGACCCGGACGTGGTGGACGTCGCCGGCCTCGCCCACGACCTGGGCCACCCGCCGTTCGGGCACAACGGAGAGTCGGCCCTGGACGCGGTGGCCGGACCCTGCGGCGGCTTCGAGGGCAACGCGCAGACCTTGCGGGTGCTCACCCGGCTGGAGGCCAAGGTGCCCGGCGCCGGCCTCAACCTGACCCGGGCCGCCCTGGACGCCTGCGCCAAATACCCGTGGTTCCGCAGGCCGGGGCAACGCAAGTTCGGGGTGTACGACGACGACCGCCCGGTCTTCACCTGGCTGCGCGACGGCCGCACCGACGAACGCCGGTGCCTGGAGGCCCAGGTGATGGACTGGGCCGACGACGTCGCCTACTCGGTGCACGACGTCGAGGACGGCGTGCACGGCGGTTACATCACCTTCCGTGACCTGCTGAACGACGCCGGTGAACGCGCCGAACTCTGTGCCGACGTGGCCGCCACCTACTCCGGCGAATCCCGCGACGACCTGTGCCACGCCCTCGACCAGCTGCTCGCCGACCCGGCCGTCACCGCGGTCGCCGGATACGACGGCGGCTACCACTCCCTGGTCGCCCTGAAACGCCTGACCAGTGTGCTGACCGGCCGGTTCGTGGCCTCCGCGGTCGGCGCCACCCAGAGCCACCACGGCACCGAACCGCTGCGCCGCTACCAGGCCGACCTGATCGTGCCACGGACCGTCCGGGATCAGTGCGCGCTGCTCAAGGGCATGGCCTTCCGGTACGTGATGCGCTCCCGGGCCGCCGAGAGCTGGTACGAGCAGCAGCGCACGATCCTGACCGAGCTGGTGGAGGTCCTCACCCGTACCCCGGAGAGGTTGGACCCGCTCTTCCGCCCACTGCACGCGGCGGCGGCGGACGACGCGGCGGCCCTGCGGGTGGTGATCGACCAGGTGGCGTCACTGACCGACCCGGCCGCGGTGACCTGGCACCGGGAGCTGATCGGGAAACGCCACTGACCCTGCTGGCGGGTCCCCGGCCGGACGAGGCAGGATGTATGCCGTGGCGGGCAGGGTCAAGGACGAGGACATCGCCGTGGTCCGCGACCGGACCTCGATCGTCGACGTGATCAGCGAGACGGTGACACTCCGGTCGGCCGGCGGCGGCAACATGAAGGGGCTGTGCCCCTTCCACGACGAGAAGACTCCGTCGTTCAACGTGTCACCAGCCAGAAATGTGTATTTCTGTCTGGCGGGCGAGACGCGGGTCATCACCGATCAGGGGATCCGGGAGATCCGGGATCTCGCCGGTGGACGGCACCGTGTCATCACGACACACGGCCGTTTCGTGGAGGCGCCGTTCCTCTCGTTCGGGGAACAACCACTCCTACACCTGAAACTGTCTCGGAACGGGCAGAAGAAGGTGATCCGGGCGACCGGCAACCACCGATGGTTCGTCCGGGGGCGCACGGAGGGGAAGCGCATCGAGCGCGTCACCACCGACCTGCGGCCCGGCGACCGGCTGGCGCATGTCTTCCCCCGTGCCCTGACGACCCGTGACGGTGGGCACACGCTCAGCCCGTCCCCGTTCGGTGTCGCGCGCGGCATCGTCTTCGGTGACGGCACAGTGTTCAACCGCGGCAGTGTCGCGCTGCTCTATGGGAACAAGGACCGGGACCTTCTCAAGTGGTTCCCGCTCAATGCCACCTATGTCAGTGACGACCGGATCACGGTCACCGACATGCCCGCGTACTTCAAGACCGACAAGCCGCCGCTCGGCGAGTCGCTCTCATACCTGTACGGCTGGCTGGCCGGGTACTTCGCGGCCGACGGCGATGTGGCCGCGGACGGCTGCATCTCGCTGAACTCGGCTCGCCGGGAGAACCTGGAGTACGTCCGGGACCTCTGCACCCGGATCGGCATCGGTACCTACGGGATCCGCGAGTACGTCCGCACCGGTTTTCCGGACGCGCAACGGCCGAACGGGGAGACCGGTTACACCACCCCGGTCTACCGCCTCACCCTCATGGGCTCGGACATTCCCGAGGAATTCTTCCTGATCACGGCACATCGTGATCGTTTCCTGGCGGCCCGCAAGAAGTACGAGCGCCGGGGCTGGGTCGTCGAGGCGATCGAGGACCACGGCGAGGTCGAGGAGGTCTTCTGCCCCGTCGTCGACGGCACGCACGCGTTCGTGCTCGAGGACAACATCCTCACCGGCAACTGCCACGGGTGTGGTCAGGGTGGGGACGCGATCAAGTTCCTGATGGACGCGGAGCATCTGACGTTCATCGAGTCGGTGGAGCGGCTGGCCGGCAAGGCCGGGATCCAGCTGCGGTACGACACCGACGACAGCAAGCCGTCCGGGCCTCGGCCGCAGGCGGGGCAGAAGCAGCGGCTGCTGGCCGCGCACGCCACCGCCGTCGAGTTCTACCGGGAGCAGCTGGGCACGCCGGGGGCGCGCAAGGCCCGGGAGTTCCTGGCCGAGCGCGGGTTCGGGCGGGACGCGGCGGAGCGGTACCAGTGCGGTTTCGCCCCGGACAGCTGGGACGCGCTGAGCAAGCATCTGCGGCTGAAGGGGTTCACCGCCGAGGAACTGGTCACCGCGGGGCTGTCCAAGCACGCCCGGTCCGGGTCGCTGATCGACCGGTTCCGGCGGCGGCTGCTCTGGCCGATCAAGGACGTGACCGGTGACGTGATCGGGTTCGGCGCGCGGAAGCTGTTCGACGACGACGACGGCCCGAAATACCTGAACACCCCGGAGACGCCGATCTACAAGAAGTCGCACGTGCTGTACGGCCTGGACCACGCCAAGCGGGAGATCGCCAAGCGGGGCCGGGCGGTGATCGTGGAGGGCTACACCGATGTGATGGCCTGTCACGAGGCCGGGGAGCCGACCGCGGTGGCGACCTGTGGCACGGCGTTCGGGGTGGATCACATCCAGGTGCTGCGGCGGCTGCTGATGGACAGCGACAGTTTCACCGGCGAGATCATCTACACCTTCGACGGGGACGCGGCCGGGCAGAAGGCGGCGTTGCGGGCGTTCGAGGAGGATCAGCGGTTCGTCGGGCGTACGTTCATCGCGGTCTCGCCCGGCGGCATGGATCCGTGTGATCTGCGGCTGGCCCGGGGTGACCTGGCGGTGCGTGACATGATCGCCGGCCGGGAGCCGCTCGTCGACTTCGCGCTGCGGCACACCATCGGCCGGTTCGACCTGGACTCGGTCGAGGGCCGGGTGGAGGCGATGCGCAAGGCGGCGCCACTGGTGGCCAAGATCAAGGACCGGGAGAAGCGCCCGGAGTACGCCCGCAAGCTCGCCGGTGACCTGGGCATGGACCTGGAGCCGGTGCAGCGGGCGGTGAACAACGCGTTGCGGGGTGAGGCCGCCCAGCAGCAGGCCCCACGATCGCGGGGGGCCGCCGACTCGCCGCAGCGGCTGGTCGAGCGGGAGGCGCTGAAGCTGGCGTTGCAGGAGCCGGTGCTGGCCGGGCCGATGTTCGACGCGGTCGGCGCGGAGAACTACGGCGACGTGGTGCTGCAGTCGGTCCGGGAGGCGATCGCCCAGGCCGGTGGGGTGCAGTCGGCGACCGGCGGGGTGGTCTGGATCGAGAAGGTCCGGGACTCCTGCGCCGACATGGGCGGGCAGATGCTGGTCAGCGAGCTGGCGGTGGAGCCGCTCTACGTGGACGGGTCGGTGGATCCGCGCTATGTGCAGGTGACTCTGGCCCGGTTGCAGGGTGGGGCGCTGGCCACCCGGATCCGTGATCTCAAGTCCAAGGTGCAACGGCTCAATCCGGTGGCGCACAAGGATCAGTACCTCGCGCTGGCCGGTGAGCTTTTCTCCCTCGAACAGCAGGCGCGTGCCCTGCGTAGTCAGGCGGCAGGTGAGATGTGAGGCTCTTCCGGCGGCGACCCAGACTCCCGGCCGCGTCCAGGCCCCCGCTGGGGCCGGAGGAACGGGTGGTGGCGTGGTCCGCGGTGGCCGAGACGGCTGATGTCGTCGTGGCCACCAATCACGGTCTCTGGCTGCCCGGTGCGCAGCGGCTGGGCTGGCACGAGATCCACAAGGCGGCGTGGTCCGGGCGGGAGCTGCGGATCACCCCGGCCGAGGTGGCCGAGGACCGGGATGGCTACACCGTGCTGGTGGACGGGCCGGTGGTGTCGTTCCTGCTGCTGGAGCCGGGGGAGTTGCCGGATCAGGTGCGGGCCCGGGTGACCCGGTCGGTGGCGTACACCACACATCACGAGCTGCCCGAGGGGGCGGTGCGGGTGGTCGGCCGCCGGGTCAGTGGGCGTGACGGGCTGACCTGGGCGGTTCGGTACGACTCGGGGACCCCGGTGAACCAGGAGTCGATCGTGGTGGCGACCGATGAGCTGGTGGGTGCCGCCCGGTCCTCGACCGAACCGGCCGACTGACCGGATTTCTGTCGTACCCGCTCCGTAGGGTCGGCGGCGTGGACTCTCTCATTCACGCCCGTGGGCTGATCAAGCGGTTCGGTGACTTCACCGCCGTCGACGGCATCGATGTCGACGTGCGCCCGGGTGAGGCCTTCGGGTTCCTCGGGCCGAACGGGGCGGGCAAGAGCTCCACCATGCGCATGATCGGTTGTGTCTCCCCACCGACCGACGGGGTGCTGCGCATCCTGGGGCTGGACCCCCGGCGGGACGGCCCGCGGATCCGGGCCCGGCTCGGTGTCTGCCCGCAGCTGGACAATCTCGATCCCGAGTTGACGGTCCTGGAGAACCTGACGACGTACGCCCGCTTCTTCGGGGTCTCCCGCCGGACGGCCCGGGAGCGTGCGCTGGAGCTGCTCGACTTCGTCCAGCTGGGGGAGCGGGCCGGCAGCCGGGTGGAGCCGTTGTCCGGTGGGATGAAACGGCGGTTGACCATCGCCCGCGCGATGATCAACGAGCCGGATCTGGTGCTGCTCGACGAGCCGACCACCGGTCTCGACCCGCAGGCCCGTCATCTGGTCTGGGAGCGGCTGTTCCGGCTCAAGCAGCAGGGTGTGACGCTGGTGCTGACCACGCACTACATGGATGAGGCGGAGCAGCTCTGCGACCGTCTGGTGGTGATGGACGGCGGCCGGATCGTGGCCGAGGGCTCACCCCGCGCCCTGATCGAGCGGTTTTCGACACGTGAGGTGGTCGAGCTGCGGTTCGACACCGAGGATCAGGGGGCGTATGCGGAGAAGCTCGCCGGGGTCGCCGAGCGCCTGGAGGTGCTGCCGGACCGGGTGCTGCTCTACGTGGGTGACGGGGACGGCGCGCTGGCCGAGGTGCACCGGCGGTCGCTGAGCCCGTCCGGCGCGCTGGTCCGCCGCAGCAGCCTGGAGGACGTGTTCCTGCGTCTCACCGGCCGGACGCTGGTGGACTGAGATGATCGCGATGCTGCCCGTCTTCGAGTACCACCTGGTCAACTACCGCCGCACCTGGCGGTCCAGCACGCTGTCCTCGCTGGTGCTGCCGCTGCTCACGATGCTCGGGTTCGGGGTCGGAGTCGGCGCCTACGTCACCGGCGGGGTGGAGGGCCACCCGTACCTGGAGTGGATGGTGCCCGGCCTGATCGCCTCCACCGCCCTGCAGACCGCGGTCGGCGAGTCGTCGTGGCCGGTGATGAGCTGTTTCGAGTGGGTGCGGGGATATTTCGCGCAAGTGGCCGCTCCGCTGCGGATCGCCGACGTGCTTGCCGGGCACCTGGCTTTCATGATGTTCCGGGTGCTGCTGAGCGTGGTCGCGTTCCTGCTGGTGGCGCTGGCGTTCGGCACGCTGCGCTCGGCCTGGTCGCTGACCGTGCCGTTGATCGCGGTGCTGGTCGGGCTGGCGGTGGCCGGTCCGGTCGCGGCCTACACGGCGAGCATCCCGAGCGACACCTATCTGCCGATCGTGCTGCGCTTCGTCGTGCTGCCGATGTCGCTGTTCTCCGGGGTGTTCTTCCCGGTGGAGTCGTTGCCGGAGGTGTTGCGCTGGGTGGCCTACGCGTTGCCGCTGTCGCACGCGGTGGACCTGACCCGGGCTGCGACGCTCGGCCTCGATCCCGGTGCCGGCGCCGCCGGTCAGGTGCTCTATCTGGCGCTCTGGGGTGTCGCCGGGTGGGCGCTGGCGCTCTGGCGGTACCGCCGCAGGCTGGCGGTGTGACGTGCTGACGATGTCCGTGGTCCAGCGCTCGGCGGCGGTCGCCGGGCGCAACGTGGCGGCGCTGCGCAGTGTCTATCTTCTGGTCGTGCTGGGCGGGCTGTTGGAGCCGGTGCTCTACCTGTTCTCCATCGGGGTCGGGGTGGGCGCGCTGGTCGGCGACGTTCCGCTGCCCGGCGGCCGGGTGGTGGGTTATGCCGAGTTCGTCGCCCCGGCGATGCTGGCCGCGTCGGCGATGAGCGGGGCGCTGTCCGAGACGACGTTCAACTTCTTCGGCAAGATGAAATTCTGGCGGTTGTACGAGGGGATCCTCGCCACCCCGGTCCGCCCGATCGAGATCGCCCTGGGTGAGCTGAGCTGGGCGATGCTCCGGGGTGCGGTCTACTCGGCGGCCTTCCTGGTGATCATGGTGGCGATGGATCTGACCACCGCCGCGCGGGCGCTGCTCGCGCTGCCGGCCAGCGTCCTGGTGGGCTTCGCCTTCGGTGCGCTGGGCATGACGATCTCCACGCTGATCCGGAGTTGGCAGGACTTCGACCTGATCGTGGCCGGGCAGTTCGCGCTGTTCCTGTTCTCCGGTACGTTCGTCCCGGCCACCGCCTATCCGCACGTGCTGCGCTGGCTGGTCGAGGTCACCCCGCTGTACCGGGCGGTTGATCTGATCCGGGGTGTCACCCTGGGCGAGCCGGGCCTGATCCAGGTGCTCGACGTGGTCTATCTGCTGGCCCTGACGGCGGCCGGGTTGTTCGTGGCGGGCCGGCGGATGGAGCGGCTGCTCTGCAAGTGACCTCTTTCCGGGGAGATTAGCCGGAGCCCGGGGCGGGAACCCTTCTCTCAGGTCGTCTGCGCAGGTCACGGGTGCGTAGATCGGCTGGGATCAGCATCCGCCCGGAGGGGACACCGCCATGAGACTTCGACACAAGGCTGACGACCAGCCGTCGCACGATTCGGCTTCCTCCGGCTCCGGGGCGGCCGATTCGGCGCGCCGTCAGGGGTCGGCCGACTACGACGTGGCCGCGGCGGCCACCTCCCGGACTCCGGAGGAGCGGGAGCGGGATCTGGGCGCGCCGGGGCCGGACGCCGGGCCGGACAAGCCCTCCCAGCTGCGGGGTAAGGGGATCTTCGCGGCGGTCAAGCGGACCTTCAAGCAGTTCGACGAGGACAACATCTCGGACTGGGCGGCGGCTCTGACGTACTACGGCGTGCTGTCGATCTTCCCGGCCGTGGTGGTGCTGATCTCGCTGCTCGGCCTGCTCGGCACCGACGGCAAGAACACCGTGACCGAGGCGGTCAACGACCTCACCCCGAACGCGCAGCTGCGCACCCTGGTCGACACGGTGCTGACCCAGGTGGGTGACTCCGGTGCGGCCGGGTTCGCGGCGATCATCGGTCTGGTGGTGGCGTTCTGGTCGGCGTCCGGTTATGTGGCGGCGTTCATGCGGGCCTCGAACGCCGTCTACGACGTGCCGGAGGGCCGGCCGATCTGGAAGACGCTGCCGATCCGGGTGGGTGTCACCGCGGCGATCGGCCTGATGCTGATCCTGTCGGCGACCATCGTGATCTTCACCGGTGAGCTGTCCCGGGTGGTCGGCGAGCGGCTCGGCTTCGGCGGGGTGGCGGTCACGGTGTGGAACATCGCCAAGTGGCCGGTGCTGGTGATCCTGGTGAGCCTGATGTTCGCGCTGCTCTACTGGGCCTCGCCGAACGCCAAGACCGGTGGGTTCCGCTGGATCACGCCGGGTGGGATCTTCGCGGTGCTGCTGTGGGTGGCCGCGTCGGCCGGGTTCGCGATCTACCTGGCCAACTTCGCGAACTATGACAAGACGTACGGCACGCTCGGTGGTGTCATCGCGTTCCTGGTCTGGCTCTGGATCTCCAACATGGCGATCCTGCTGGGCGCCGAGCTGGATGCCGAGCTGGAGCGGGGGCGGGCGATCGCGGCCGGCCACCCGGCCGACGACGAGCCGTTCCTGGAGCTGCGGGACACCCGGAAGTTGAAGAAGGGTAGCGAGCACGGTCTCAGTCAGCACTGACCAGCGTGCTTCGGCACGCGGCGTACGCACGAGCAGCCGACGATTGCATGTCCATTTATGCATAGTCTGAACATCGAGGCTGACCGAAGTTGCCTGTTCGTGACCGTCCAGAAAGGGCTACTCGCTGGTCACCAGGGGCACGTGCATCAACAAGGATCGATGGTCCGGGCCGCTTTCGATCATGTTGTCCCTGGTGGCCGCGTCGCACGCAAGGTGTGTCGCTGATCCGTCGTACGCCGCAGGCTCGTACCCGAGGACATGCGATCCGCGGATGGAGGCGTCGATGGCACCCCGAAGGCACGTGCTCGGCCGTTCCGGTGACAGCTTCGACATGGTCCATACTGGAGGCGTCAGCGCGTGCGAATGCACGTGCACCTGCACGGGAGACCTCGTCCGGGGAGGATATTGATGCGGCTTCGACATCCCTCCGGCCGGACCGTGCACCTCAGCTGCGGAATCAGCCTAGACCACGCCGAAGACGTGACCGCGGCCGTCGAACGACTCGACGCCGCCAACACCGTTCTGCGTGGTCACTTCGGCAGTGGACCGCTGAGTGTCGCGCTCCGGCTGCCGTACCGTCTCGCCGCCGCCCTCGCCGCCGGGATACGCGCCCGCACCCGGCTTCGTGCCGAACTCGACGCCCGCGGCCTCGAAGTCGTCACGTTGAGCGGCGCCCCCGGGGGCGGCGGCGAGCAGGTGCCCCCGGACTGGAGTGAGCCGGCCCGCCTGCGGCACACCCTCGACCTCGCCCGCGTCCTCGTCGACCTGCTCCCCGCCGAGGAGGTCCGCGGCGCGCTCACCACCGGCGGCCTCGGCCGCGCCGGCGACTGGGACGAGGACCGGCAGCGCGACGGCGCCCGCCACCTGTCCCGGCTCTCCGGCGGCCTCGCCGACCTGGCCTGGCGGGTCGGCCGCGCCGTCCGGGCCGGCTTCCAGCCCGGCCCCGGCCAGGTCCTGGACAGCCCCGAGCAGATCGTCGCCGCACTCAGCCGCGTCGACAAGGACCGCCTCGGCATCTGCCTGGACCTGGCCACGGTGCTCCGCGACTGGCCCACCCCGGAAGCCGGCATCGACCGCCTCACCGACGCCGGCCTGTCGGTGATAACCGCCCGGATAGCCGACCCGGCGGCCGGCTGGCAGCCCGTGCTGCGCCATCTGCTGGCCGCCGACACCGCCCGGACCGAGTACGTCGACGTCGACGTCGACGGCGGGGACGAGTCACGGTGCGAGGCGCTGGCGTACGTCCTGGACGAACTGACCGGCCTCGGGCTGGTGCCGGAGCAGGAACCCTGCCCGGCCGTCCCCTGATCCCTCCCCGTCCCTCCAGCCGCCCCCGGAAACGCTCCGGCGCCGCCCCGGAAACGCTCCGGCGCCGCCCCGGAGACCGGAGCGGCGCCGAAAACCGGGCGATGTCAGTACGTGGTGCCGGTGCTCTTGGCAGTGCCCGGGGTGGTCAGCTCGTCCGTGGTGTCGTCCGCGCCGCTGCCGGTCGAGTTGATCTTCTCGCCGAGCTTCGACGACTGCAGCTTGTCCTTGCCCTCGGTGTAGAGCTTGTTGGCCTGCGCCTGAGCCACTCCGGCGGCCTCCTGCACCGTCGGGTGCTGCCAGGCCTTCTGAGCGGTGGCCCGGATCTCCTCGTACTTCTCCCGGCCGGCGCGGCTGCCCAGGACGAAGCCCGCCGCGAGACCGGTGAAGAACATAAGCTTTCCGCGCATGTTGGCGGCTCCTTCCGTCAGTTCGACGCACGTGCGTCTGCTCGGGGCATACCCATCCTGCCGGTTGGATACTCACTCCATCGGCGTTTTCGGCCCCGGTGTGAGACCCCCGGTGGGTTCGGGGGTATCCCGTTGGTGAGGTGTCCCGGTGGTCATGTAGGCTGTTCCACGTCGCCAGGGAGACCGGGTGGCAAGCGGTGAGACTATCCCCGATAGCTCAATTGGCAGAGCAGCCGGCTGTTAACCGGCAGGTTATTGGTTCGAGTCCAATTCGGGGAGCAGACCGTCAAACCCCAGGCCTCAGGCCTGGGGTTTTCTGTTTTCCTCCACGGGGCAGCTCTTTCAGCACCGAGGGTGCGAGCGTCTGGTTACGCTGTGAATCGCCCTGATTGCATTCTGTGAGGTGGACATGTCGCAGCCGGTAGAAGTGGACGTCGTCATCGTCGGCGGCGGGCTCGCCGGACTGTCAGCCGCGCGCCGGCTCGATCGCGCCGGAGTCGAATGGCTCCTCGTCGAAGCCTCCGACCGGCTCGGCGGGCGCGTCGCCACCGACGTCATCGACGGATGGCATCTGGACCGGGGCTTCCAGGTCCTCAACACCGCCTACCCGCGGCTGTCGGCACTCGTCGACGTGGACGCGCTCGACATGCGCTGGTTCACCTCCGGTGTCCTCGTCCGGCGCGGCGGCGAACTGCACCGGCTGGAGAACCCGCTCCGGGAACCCCTCACCACCCCGAAAACCCTGATGTCCGGGATCGGCACCCTCAGCGACCGGCTCAAATTCGCCGCCCTCGCCACCCGCTGCGCCACCATGCCGGTCACCCGGCTGCTGGAAGCCCCGGAAACCACCACCCAGGACATGCTGCGCGCCGCCGGGCTCTCCCACCGGATCATCGAAGAGGCGCTCCGGCCGTTCTTCTCCGGAGTCTTCGCCGACCGCTCCCTGGAGACGTCCAGTCACGTCGCCGCCATGGTGCTGCGCTCGTTCGCCCGCGGGCGCATCGGCGTGCCCGCCGCCGGCATGGCCGCGCTGCCCGCCGCGATCGCCGGACCCCTGCCGTTCCCACAGCTGCTCATCGGTGCCCGTACGTTATCGGTCGGACCCGGAATGGTCGTCACCGAAGGTGGCGAAGTGCGCTGCCGCGCCGTGATCGTCGCCACCGACCCGCTCGGAGCCGCCGCCCTGCTGCCCGGCCGGATGCCACGGCCGGACGTGCACAGCCTCACCACGTTCTACTTCGGCGCCGACCGGGCCCCCATCGACGAGCCGATCCTGCTGCTCGACGGCGACCGGCGCGAGATCATCGCCAACACCGTGGTGATGAGCAACGCGGCCCCCGAATACGCCCCCGCCGGCAAGAGCCTCATCGCCGCCAGCGTCGTCGGGACATCCGCCCCGTCCAGCGCCTCCGAAACCGTCATGCGGGTCGAACTGTCCCGGATCTACGGCCGGCCCACCGACGACTGGGAACTCCTCGAAGTGATCAACATCCCGCAGGCGCTGCCGGCCGCCCGCCCACCCCAGGCGCGGCTCCGCCAGCCCGTCAACCTCGGCGACGGCCTCTTCGTGGCGGGTGACCATCGCGACAGTCCGTCGATCCAGGGAGCGATGGCCGGAGGGTGGCGTACGGCTGGAGCGGTCCTCGCGTCACTGGGCGCACGAGTCGGCATTTAACGACCGTTTTAGGGGTTTTCGATGAGCGATGTCAACCCGGAGAACTACGCTGAGTTCACCACCCAGGACGGTCCCGGTGACGAGGAAACCCTCCGGGTAGAGGATCTCCAACCACCCGGCATGGTCGGAGATCCCCGGCCGCGGATCGTCCTTCTGCCCGAAATCCCTGGTGCAGCGATAGATCGCTAGGCTTGGGAGCCGAGCACGGGATAGTATCGCCGCCGGTACGGGCCGGTAGCTCAGTGGGTTAGAGCAGGGGACTCATAATCCCTCGGTCGCGGGTTCGAGTCCCGCCCGGCCCACCGTTACCAACCTGGGGGCGACCCCCAGACCCCACGTCACGGTGGTGGCGGCAGGCGGCCCGGTCGCGGTCTCCCCTTGGCCGGGGCCTTTCGCTTGTGTACGTCTTCGTGATGCCCGCACCGTGAAGTAAAGCCGGATCACGTGCTCCCGCGGTTCTGTGGCACTTCGAGGTGGGCGGCTGGCTGGTGGTGGCGTTCGAGCACCTGGCCGGCTGGCATGTCGACCTGTCGCCGGGCAGCACCGATCTCGATCTGCTCAGCGACTACCGGCGTAGAGCTGCATCTTGAGCACGCGGTCCATGGTGGCGTTTCTCGGCGGCACGATCTCGCCGATCAGGAGCACCCGGGAAGCGTCTGCCGTGACCGCCTCTTCGTCTGGGTCCACCACGGCCAGATCGGGAATGACGACGCGGCCGGTATCCAGCCGGACGTTGATCGCCTCGTATACGAAGAACCCGGCGGGCTCGGCTCCTTCGTCCAGCGCGTTCGCTAGCCGGCGGGAGAGACGCTGGTGGCTCATGTTCGGCGCGGGCTCACCATCAGAGCGGAGCGGCACGATGGCGGGGCTAGGCCGTGTATCGAAGTCGGCGGTGGCGGGTTGAGGGAGATCACGCGCGTCGTTGATCGATAGACGGCGAGGTCTCCGGTAGTTGGTTTAGCGACCAAGCAAAACCGGAGACCACCGGAGACCTCGTGG
>NZ_JBNZCE010000108.1:0-3720 GCF_050589265.1 Actinoplanes sp. G11-F43 | reverse complement strand
GCCTGATCCACCGCAGTCACCGGATCGTTGACACCGGTGCCGACCGCACCACGCGTCAACACCCACAACGGAGCCACCACACCAGCAGCAGCCAGCTCCCGGATCAACTCCGCGATCGCCGCCGGACCCTCAGGCAGCACCGACACCACACCCGCGATGTCCGCCTGACCGATGTCATCAACGACTTCGGCACCGCGCTGCGCCAAGACCGAACCGACAACCCCCGCACCGTCACCGACAACCAGCCACTTACCGGACAGCACCGCCGCCGAGGACTCCACCACCGGAACCCAGCTCACCCGGTAACGCCAATTCGCTACTGAGGCGTCAGCACGCTCACGACGACGCCACTTCGTCAACGCTCCCAACGCGGTATCGGCCGCATCAACACCGAGCAGCTCCGCCAACGTCCCCGCGTCACCCTGCTCGACGGCCGTCCAGAAACCCGCCTCAGCAGGCGAACCCGCCGATGTCGTCGACTCCACCGACGACGACTTCACCGGCTGCGGCCAGAAGAATCTCCGCTGGAACGCATAGGTAGGTAGACAGACCGTTCTCCCCCCGCCCAGCACCACCGACCAGTCAACATCGACACCGTTGACGAACGCCTCAGCAAACGACGCCATCAGACGCCGCACACCACCGTCATCACGACGAAGACTGCCCACCGTGACAGCGGCGTCAACAGCCGGGATCAACACCGGATGCGGCGAGACCTCAACGAACACGCCGTGACCGGAATCGGTCAGCACCCTCACAGCCCGGTCGAACTCCACGGTCTCCCGCAGCGAGGAGTACCAGTAGCCGGCATCCAGTTCCGGACCGGCCAGCCAGTCTCCGCTCAGCGCCGACACCATCGGGATCGCGGCACGCCCAGGCGCGATCCCGTCCAGCACGGTCAAGATCTCGTCCCGCAACCGCTCGACCTGCGGACCGTGCGACGCGTAATCCACCGGAATCAACCGGGTCCGCACCGCATCACCACACGCGGCCTCAAGCTCCCGCAACGCCGAAGGCTCACCGGACACCACCGTCGCCGACGGGCCATTCACCGCCGCGATCGACAGCCGATCACCGAACCCGGCGATCCGGTCACGCACCACCGCCACCGACTCCGCGATCGACAGCATCCCACCATGACCCGCCAACGCCGCCAACGTGCGACTACGCAACGCGACAACCTTCGCCGCGTCCTCCAACGAAAGGATCCCCGCCACCGCAGCAGCCGCGATCTCACCCTGCGAATGACCCACCACCGCATCCGGCTCCACACCGGCGGCACGCCACACCGCGGCGAGGGAAACCATGACCGCCCACAACGCCGGCTGGACCACGTCAGCAGATTCAAAACCATGACGACCAGCCAGTACGTCATCAAGTCGCCAGTCCACGAACGGCTCCAAAGCCGCCGCACACTCAGCCAGCCTCGCCGCGAACACCGGCGACGACTCCGCCAACTCCCGGCCCATCCCGACCCACTGCGAGCCCTGACCCGGGAACACGAACACCGTCCGCCCGACACCACCCGGAACGACCTGACCGGTCACCACCCCAGCCGCTGGCTGACCCGTCGCCGCCGAGACCAGCCCGGCCAGCAGATCATCATGTTGGACGCCGAGGATCACAGCCCGGTGATCGAAGACCGACCGCGTCGTGGCCAACGACCACGCCACATCACCGACCGGCAACTCCGGACGGGCCACCAGATGCTCCCGCAGACGGCCCGCCTGCCCGGCCAAAGCCGCCGTGCTACGACCGGAGATCGGCCACACCGAAAGATCCGCGGCCACCACCGGCAGAACCTCGGCCGAAGAGATCACCGCAGTGGGCTCCGGAGCCTCCTCCAGAATCACATGCGCATTGGTGCCACTGATCCCGAACGCCGACACACCAGCACGCCGGGGCCGCTCACCAGCCGGCCACTCCCGCGCCTGCGACAACAACTCGATGTTGCCCGACGACCAGTCGACATGTGACGACGGCGTCTCGGCGTACAGAGTGCGCGGCAGTTTCCGGTTCTGCAGCGCCATCACCATCTTGATCACACCAGCGACACCCGCGGCCTGCTGGGCGTGCCCGATATTGGACTTGATCGACCCCAGCCACAACGGCCGATCCGCACCCGGCCGCTCCTGACCATAGGTCGCCAGCAGAGCACCCGCCTCGATCGGATCACCCAGCGCGGTGCCGGTGCCGTGCGCCTCCACCACATCCACATCAGCAGCGTTGACCTGCGCGTTCGCCAGAGCGGCACGGATCACCCGCTGCTGCGACGGACCGTTCGGCGCGGACAGCCCGTTGGACGCACCGTCCTGGTTGACCGCGCTGCCGCGGATCACCGCCAGCACCTCATGGCCGTTGCGCTGCGCGTCGGAGAGCCGCTCCAGCATGACCACACCAGCGCCCTCGGCGATACCCATGCCGTCGGCACCGTCACCGAACGCCCGGCAACGGCCATCCGACGACAACGCACGCATCCGGGAGAATCCGACGAACTCGCTCGGGTCGGCCATCACCATCACGCCACCGGCCAGCGCCATCGAGCACTCGCCACCACGCAGCGCCGACACCGCCTGATGCAACGCCACCAGCGAGGAGGAGCAGGCGGTGTCCACCGACACCGCCGGACCGACCAGGCCGAGCACGTACGATATCCGGCCGGAGGTGACGCTGAGCGCGTTGCCGGTGATCAGGTGCGCCTGGGCATCGGCGTCGGCACTCGCCGCGTCGAGGTAGCCCGAGGGCGCCGCACCGATGAAGACGCCGACCCCGGCACCCTTCAACGACACCGGATCGATACCGGCACGTTCGACCGCCTCCCACGACGTCTCCAACAGCAACCGCTGCTGCGGATCCATCGCCAGGGCCTCACGCGGGCTGATCCCGAAGAAGTCGGCGTCGAACTCTCCAGCCCCGGTGACGAAGCCGCCCTCGGTCACGTACGTCGAGCCCTCGGCATCCGGATCCGCGTTGAAGAGGGTTTCCGTGTCCCAGCCACGATCCGCGGGAAAGCCGGAGATGGCGTCGCCGCCGGAGGAGAGCAGTTCCCACAGCTCTTCGGGGCTGCGGACTCCGCCCGGATAGCGGCAGGCCATGCCGACGATCGCGATCGGCTCGGTCGGCGCCTGCGACACCGTCGTGGTGACCTGCTTCGCCACCGAGCCCAGCAGCCGGGTCAGGATCTCCTCGGCCAGAGCCGTCGGGTTGGGATGGTCGAAGATCACGGTGGCGGGTAGCCGTACCCCCGTCGCGGTGTTGAGCCGGTTGCGCAGCTCGACAGCGGTCAGCGAGTCGAAACCGACATCCCGGAACGCCCGCTCCGCCGGAATCTCCTCACCCGACTCATAACCCAGCACCGCAGTAGCACTCGCCCGCACCAACTCGATCACCACACGCCGGCGCTCGGTGGCGGACATCGCGGCCAGACCAGACGCGTACTCACCACGGTTCTCCGGCTCCGCACCAGCACTTTCCGGCTCCCGGGCCTCGGCAATCGTGTCCAGCAGCGGACGCGGACGAGCCGCACGAAACACCGGAGCGAACCGCTCCCACTCCACGTCGGCGACGGCGATGAACGTCTCGTCCTCGGCCAGAACCTCACCCAACGCGGTCAGCGCCCGGTCGATATCAAGGAAGTTCATGCCCTGCCGGCGCAAACGACTCGGCGTGACCGCACCCGCGCCCTGCGCCATCGCCGCATCGACGGCATCCCAATCGCGG
>NZ_JBNZCE010000107.1:0-1040 GCF_050589265.1 Actinoplanes sp. G11-F43 | reverse complement strand
CGGCGCGATCACTGCTGAGTGGGTGGTCGGCCGGGGTGCCGGCAGGGTGGTGTTGACCAGCCGGTCGGGTCCGGCGGCTGGGGGAGTGGCTGTCCTTGCTGCCTCGCTTGCGGCTGCGGGTGCTGCGGTGGATGTGGTGGCGTGTGATGTCGCCGCCCGGCCGGCTGTCACGGGTCTGCTGGAGTGGATCGACGCCTCGGGTGTTGCGTTGTCGTCGGTGGTGCACGCGGCTGGTGTGGGCGCGAAGATTCCCGTGGTCGACATCAGTAGCGCCGATATTTCGAAGGCGCTGGCGGCGAAGGCCGGTGGTGCGGCCCTGCTGGACGAGTTGACCGCTGATCGGGATCTGGACGCGTTCATTCTGTTCTCGTCGGGTGCCGGTATGTGGGGTAGTGGCGGGCTGGGCGCGTATGCGGCGGCCAACGCCTACCTCGACGCCCTGTGTGACAACCGTCGTTCGCGTGGTCTGGTGGCGACGTCGTTGGTGTGGGGTTTGTGGGCGGGTGTCGGGATGGCCGCCGGTGACGGTGGTGAGCGCTTGCGTGGTTCCGGGATGGAAGCCATCGACGCTGAGCGCGGCATGCGTGCACTCGGTCTGTCCGTGGATGCCGGCGAGGGTGTGGTGGTGGTCGCCGGGTTCGATTGGGAGCATTTCGTGCCGACGTACACGTTGCGCCGGTCGAGTCCGTTGCTGTCGGCCCTGCCGGAGGTCCGGGAGGTTCTGGCCGCTGAGCAGAACACCGTTGCCGAAGCCGATGGATCGGATCTGGCGGTCCGGCTTCGCCGGATGTCGCAGGGTGAGCAGCGGCAGACGCTGACCGAGATGGTTCGGGCTCATGCGGCGGCGGCGCTCGGTCACGACTCGGTGGATGCGGTGTGGCCGCAGCGGGCGTTCAAGGACCTGGGCTTTGATTCGGTCGGTGCGGTGGCGTTGCGGAACAGGCTGGCTTCGGCGGTCGGGGTTCGCCTGCCGTCGACGTTGGTGTTCGACTATCCGAACGCGGCGGTGTTGGCGGAGTTCATCCGTGCTGAGCTGGTCG
>NZ_JBNZCE010000106.1:0-1042 GCF_050589265.1 Actinoplanes sp. G11-F43 | reverse complement strand
TAGGCCGTGTATCGAAGTCGGCTACAACCATTCGTTGATCGCGGCGATGGTCACGGTGGCTTCGTAGCGGACGGCGAGTTTGTCGAAGCGGGTGGCGACAGCGCGGTTGCGTTTGAGCCGGTTGATGCCGCACTCGACAGCATGTCGTTGCTTGTAGATCTCGGGTTCGAAGGCCGGTGGCCGACCGCCCTTCGACCCGAGTTTGCGGCGGTTGGCGTCCTGGTCAGCCTTGCTCGGGATGGTCGCCTTGATCCCGCGCCGACGTAGATAGCGACGGTTGCCGCGCGAGGTGTACGCCTTGTCGGCCAGGACCCGGTCCGGACGCACCCGCGGCCGACCGACCGGCCGCGGCACCCGGATACCCTCCAAGACCGCGATGAACTGCGGGCTGTCGCCGCGATGCCCGGCGGTCAACACGATGGACAACGGCTTCTGGCCCTGCTCGCAGCCCAGGTGCAACTTGGTGGTCAGCCCACCCCGGGAGCGACCCAACGCGTGATCGGCCGGCTCCACCCGGCCGCTGCTGCCGGGTGGTTCCGCCTGCAGATCCCCCTTTTACGCGCGCCAGCAGCATGCTGATGCGCGCGAGCAACGGTCGAATCCACCGACACGTCCCACACGATCCGGCCCGCCGCGTCGGCGATCTGCTGCAACGCGGTCAAAATCCGTGCCCACGTCCCATCACGCTGCCAGCGGCGGAACAACGCGTACACCGCCGACCAAGACCCGTACACCGCGGGCACATCACGCCACGGCGCACCGACCCGGATCCGCCACCGAATCCCGTCGATGAGCTGCCGTTTCGTCCATCGCGACGGCCGACCTGGCCGACGACCGGCAGGCAGCAACGGTTGCAGCGCCGCCCACTCCGAGTCGGTCAGATCGAACCGTCGCGTCACCGTTAAGGTATCCACGAGGTCTCCGGTGGTCTCCGGTTTTGCTTGGTCGCTAAACCAACTACCGGAGACCTCGCCGTCTATCGATCAACGACGCGCGTGATCTCCCTCAACCCGCCACCGCCGACTTCGATACACGGCCTAGC
>NZ_JBNZCE010000105.1:0-1103 GCF_050589265.1 Actinoplanes sp. G11-F43 | reverse complement strand
GTGCCGACTTCCGGTGCGCTCCGCGCCGGAAGTCGGCACAACGGCTCGTGCCCACTGCTGTGTGCCGCTCTCCGGTCCGTTTCGGACCGGAAGACGGCACACGAGTGGTTCTTACGCTCGGTCGCCGGTGATGTATTCGGTCAGGGTGCTTCGTTCGGTTTCCAGTTCGCCGATGCGATTTTTGACGACGTCGCCGATGCTGACGACACCGCACAGCGCCCCATCGACGACCACCGGCACGTGCCGGAAGCGGCCTCGGGTCATCAACCGTTCGACGTCTTCCAGCTGGGCTTCGGGCGTGACCGTGCGCACCTGGGTGGTGGCGATCGCACGGACCGGTTCGGCCAGCACGCCGGCGCCCCGCTGGGCCAGTGCCCGGACGACGTCCCGCTCACTGACGATCCCGTCCACCACCGAACCGTCCCGGGACACCACAGCGGCCCCGATCCGATGCTCGGCGAGCAGATTCAACAGCACCTCGGTACTGGTCTCCGGCTCAACGGTGACGACACCCGGCCCTTTGACCCGAAGGATGTCACTGATTCGCATAGTCTCCTCCTCGCACTGGTCCTGCACTGGGCCCCCGCTGTGGTTCGACTCGCGTACCACCTCTATGCCCAAACCAGCCCACTGCTGTCAAGAAGGCCACTCCTGGGAGCCGCGGGCCCCGGCCCACCGCACCCGCCATCACCACAACCGGCCACCGCCACAGTCCGCGGCCCACCACCGCAGTCCACGGCCCACCACCGCAATCCGCAGCCCACTACCGCAATCCGCCACCGCCGACGTCCGCCGCCGCAGCGCATCACCACTGCAACCCGCCACCACTGCAACCCGCCACCGCCGACGTCTACCGCCACAACCCGCAACCGCAGCAGCAGCCGGCCGTCCACTGCCACGACCCGCTCCACTACTGCCGCAACCCGCCCGGCCGCTGCCGCAGCGCCGCCTCGCCGCCGCCGCTTCCTGCTCGAATTCGGCCGCGCTTGCTTCGTTCACTGCCCCACGACCGTCATTCCGGAAATGCAGCAAACCCGGAAATGCAGAAAGGCCCACCCGATAACCCGGGTGGGCCTTTCCACAAGTTGAGTCCGGCGGCGTCC
>NZ_JBNZCE010000104.1:0-1194 GCF_050589265.1 Actinoplanes sp. G11-F43 | reverse complement strand
CGGATCATGACCGACTTCCCCGGCGTGTTACGCACCGTCACCGCCCTGGAGATCTTCAGAACCGCCCAACCGGGTTTTGAATGACCCTCCGGGACCGGAAATGGGAAAGAAGAAGGCCGCGCCCATTGTTTCCGCAGGTCACGGCCTTGATCTTTTGTGCGCCCGAAGGGACTCGAACCCCTAACCTTCTGATCCGTAGTCAGATGACTAGTGGTCGCGGGTACACTCTGTAACCTCCGGACTCAAAGCCGCTTCCAAAGACATATCAGCAGCTCAGAGCGACTCTACGTTTCCGCATGTCCGGGCCAAGTGCATGAGCTAGGCGCCTCACTGATCGACACCCACCACTCGAACGCGCTGAAACGGTCGCGCCCGTGCTGAAACGGTCGCCGACATCCGATCACCCACCGATCACCACGCCCGAGAATTACTCTGCGTAATACATGTGCAACAGTGCAGGTCAGGGCGAAGTGCCTGTACCAACGTGACCGACCGCTACCGCTGTAGGCAGCCACAGAGGTGCCAGGCGATCCCTGACGGATCACCATCATCGGCTCCGCCCCAGCCCGGCGTGCCTCGGCCGTTGACAGCAGCGCTGGTCGAGGGATCCTCGTTCGCGAATGAGCGGTCGAAGGCCACGCGCCGGACCCTCGTCGAAGGGTCCGGCGCCGCTACAGTAACGGTCGGCTACTAGCCGATCGCCGCGTTGCCGGCCTGGTCATGTTGCCCGTCTGGGCCGGCACACGAACGATTGCGTGACCGCGCACGATGTTCAAGTGCAGTCATAGGGGAGGCTCAGTCCGCCGACGCGACCGCGCTACCGCAACGCGGCAAGAGCATCTGAGTCGTAGGCGGCGGTCAAATCACGTCTGTGCCAAGGCGCGTAAGAGCCGAAGAGTTGGCCGTTGGCAGAGCCCACCGCGCGGGCCACATTACTTGTCCCGAAGCTGATGATGGGGTTCCGTACCATCGGCCCGACATCGAGCCCGCTGAAGGAGGAGGTGCCGTGTCGGTGCCGGCCGAGCCGCGCTGATTCGAGATTGGTTGATGCCGTCCATATTTCTGATCCTGCGGATCAGTAATTTTCCTATTCGACGTCTGTGGCCACGGCCGTTTCATGATCGATAGTGGCGGTGAGTGACGGTGCCTGCGTTGGCGTGTCGGATATGGACGAAGCTCCGTTGAGTCCAGGTC
>NZ_JBNZCE010000103.1:0-1217 GCF_050589265.1 Actinoplanes sp. G11-F43 | reverse complement strand
AGGCCGCGCTCTTCTACGTACCGCCCGATACCGGCGTGACTACACCAAAACCGATCATCCGGTCATACCTCTATCTTGCAGAGGCCCTGGCCACAGAGTGTCCGCACCGGGGCGGAGCCGGGCCACCTTGCGGAGGACATGCGCAACACCCGGCCCTCCACCGAGAAGAAGACTCTTGAGCCTTCTTCTCGGCTGCCTGATCGCTCGCGGTCAATCCTTGGCGCGGGCGACTCGCTCAGCCGAGATTTTGGTGGCTTTACCGCCGAAAAGAGTCTCCTTCTCAGCTGCTGGCCCGCTCGCGGTCAATTCCTCGCGCGAGTGTCCGCCTTCCGGCTCCGCCCCAGCCGATCTTGGTGGATTTACCACCGAAAAGAGTCTTCTTCTCAGCTTCCGTCCTGCTCGCGGTCAATTCCTCGCGCGAGTGTCCGCCTCCCAGCTCCGCCCTTGCCGATCTTGGCGGATTTACCACCGTTTCCGGTGGTAAATCCGCCAAGATCTCGGCTGGATGGGTCGCCCGCATGAGGGGCTGACCGCAAGCGATCAGGCGGCCGAGAGCAAGGCTCGAAACGGTGGTGAATCCACCAAGATCGGCCAGCGTGCGGCCGGAAAGATGGCCACTCGCGCGAGGAATTGACCGCGAGCGGGCCAGCGGCCAAGACTAAGGCTCCTTTCGATGGTTAATCCATCAAGATCGTTCAGGGCGAGTTAAGGAAGCGGACGCTCGCGCGGGGAATTGACCGAGGTAGGACCGGCGGCCGAGAAGAAGATTCGGAAACGGCTGGGCTCGGGCCGGCGACTCGATCATCACCGGTCACCCGTCACCCGTCACCCGTCGGCCGTCAGCCGTCAGCCGTCGGCCGTCAGCCGTCAGCACCGGCCCGGGCCCGACCGGCGGACACGTTCACGATTCGTATGCGCTGGTCAGAGTGAAGACGCCGGTGCGGGAACACGGCCGGTGGACCGTGATGCCCCGCCGGACCCGGGGCGTCTGCGTCCGCGCATGACCTGCCACGGTGTGCCTGTACCGGGGCGGAACCGAGTCAGCCGGCGAGGACCGGCGCAACACCCGGCCCTCAACCAGAAAGAAACCCTCAATGAGGGGCCTCGATTTTCGCACTTTGAGGCCGAGAGAGCCATCCAAAACCTGGTCGACACTCATGAATGTCACGTTGAGTGAGATTTGGGTTGTTGGCCGGGCGTTGGCTGTCCGGAATGGA
>NZ_JBNZCE010000102.1:0-1263 GCF_050589265.1 Actinoplanes sp. G11-F43 | reverse complement strand
ACCTGGACTCAACGGAGCTTCGTCCATATCCGACACGCCAACGCAGGCACCGTCACTCACCGCCACTATCGATCATGAAACGGCCGTGGGGACAGCGGTGCCCTGTCGCGTGTGCCCGCCAACGTCGGCAGCGCCCAGGCATCTCCCGCGCCGTGCTCCGGACAGTCGGCGGTAGCGGCCTCGGCTGCTCCCGTCCCGCCTCGATCGCCCAGTCCACAGCCTCCACCCGCGCCGGGTCAGGTGCCCGCGTCGGGTGCGGTGCCCGAGCCACTTGTTGTTTCTGCATCGTGTGCGGTGCCCGCGTCGGGTGCGGTGCCTGCGCTACTTGCTGTTCCTGCACCGTGTGCGGTGCCCGTGTCGCGTGCGGTGCCTGCGCCATTTGCTGTTTCTGCACCGTGTGCGGTGCCCGCGTCGGGTGCGGTATCCGCGCCACTTGCCGTTTCTGAACCGCGTGCGGCTTCCGAGGCTTCCGTGACCTCTCCGGCTTCCGCAGTGCGTGTGGTGCCCGCAGAGCGTGTGGCTTCAGCCGGCATGCCTTGCCCTCCGGCGGACCGTCGGCGATCTCCGACAGCGGCCACGGCATTTCTGAGGGCTGGACCTGCGACAAACTCCGCTCAACCGAAGAGCCCGATCACACCAGCAACACCGTCGGCAACCCGGCCGGCACCGCGTGCAGCACGTCCCGCCGATCCGATCCGGCGGGTGCCAGCGATCCGACGACCGCTGGTGATCCGTCAGTCGCCAGCCGCAGCGGCACCCGCACCCGCACCGGCACCGGCACCCGCACCCGCACCCGCACCCGCACCGGCAGCGGCACCCGCACCGGCACCGGCACCGGATTCAGCATCAGTACCGGTTCCACCCCGTCGGGTATGGATCTGTCTCCTCGATGAGGGTGACGGGCGCAAGATGCTGACACTCGATGACGTTCGAGGCAACCTATTCACCAAATGGATCCGCGCTTCATTCCGGGAGACTCCTGTCCGGATCGCGGTGAGCATGTCCCGGCATTCGATAACTTTTTCCCACGGCTGCCGGGTGCCAATAATCGCCGAACGGAAACGCGGTCCACCAGAAGAATATGCGTCTTTTTCATCTGCTTCGGCCGCAGTTTCTCGGCATGGGCAGGTGCATTCTCACTGGCGGATCCGCGCGTCGAGGCTGGGAGTTGCTCCCAGGGCCTTTGCAAGGTAGAGGTTTGACCGTTTCAAGCGATTCCGAGGAGTTGTAGGGATCGGTGCGGCTTTCTGCTGTTGTGGCGGA
>NZ_JBNZCE010000101.1:0-2315 GCF_050589265.1 Actinoplanes sp. G11-F43 | reverse complement strand
TCACATATGTGGATCCCTCGGCGTCCGGATCGGCGTCGAACAGCGCCGCCGCGTCCCAGCCACGATCCGCCGGGAAACCCGAGATCGCGTCACCACCGTTGACCAGCAACTCCCACAACTCTTCGGGGCTGCTGACCCCACCCGGATACCGGCAGGCCATCCCGACGATCGCGATCGGCTCCGACGGAGCGGCGAAAGCCACCGGAGGCACCGGCTCACTGCCTGTCGCCGAGGTTCCGAACAGCTCGGAGAGGAGTTCGTCGGCCAGGGCCGTCGGGTTGGGATGATCGAAGACAACGGTGGCGGGTAGCCGTACCCCAGTCGCGGTGTTGAGCCGGTTGCGCAGCTCGACAGCGGTCAGCGAATCGAAACCGACATCCCGGAACGCCCGCTCGGCCGGGATCTCCTCACCCACGCCGTATCCGAGTACCGCGGCGGCGTGCGAACGTACCAGTTCGATGAGCGTCCGACGCCGTTCGGTGGCGGACATCGCGGCCAGACGCGAGGCGTACTCGTTATGGGTCTCCGGGTCCGTGGTGGAACTCGCTGGTTCCCGCGCCTCGACGATGGTGTCCAGCAGCGGACGGGGCCGGGCCATCTGGAAGACGGGAGCGAACTTCTCCCACTCCACGTCGGCGACCGCGATGAACGTCTCGTCCTGAGTGAGGATCTCCCCCAGGGCGGTCAGGGCGCGGTCGGTGTCCAGGAAGTTCATGCCCTGCCGGCGCAGACGACTCGGGGTGACCGCCCCGGCGCCCTGGGCCATGGCGGCGTCGACGGCATCCCAGTCGCGGCTGTTCCAGACGCCCCACGCGATCGACGTCGCGGGCAGGCCCCTCGCCCGGCGCTGCTCGGCGAACCCGTCCAGGAACGCATTCCCGGCCGCGTAGGCGCCGTGATCGTTGCTGCCCCACGTCGCCGAGATCGACGAGAACAGCACGAACTCGTCGACATCCAGGCCGGCGGTGGCTTGATCGAGATGCACGGCACCGGCGGCCTTGGCACCCAGCGCGGCGGCCAGACCCTCACGATCGGTGTCCTCGACCCACGCCAGGTAAGGCTGATTGGCTGAGTGCAGCACGGTCGACAGCCCGGGACCGGACTCCTCGATCCACGACACCATCCCGGCCACCTGATCGGCTTCACCTAGGTCGCAGCTGATCACCTCGACACCCGTGCCCGCTTCGGCCACCGAAGCCGCCAGCGCCGAGACGTTCGGCGCCGACGGACCCGACCGCGACGTCAACACCACCCGCTGAGCATCACGCTCGGCCAACCAGCCACCCACGCTGACCCCGATCGAACCGGTGCCACCGGTCAACAACACCGTCCCCCGCGGCGACCACCGGGCCGGAGCCGAACGACGCCGCTCCGCACGGACCAGCCGGCGCAGGAACACCCCCTCGGACCGCACCGCGACCTGATCCTCGACGGTCTGCGCCAGTACCGACACCAGGCCGTTCGCCACCTCGGCGGTGAATTCGGCCGGAAGGTCGACCAGACCGCCCCAGAGTTCGGGCCGTTCGAGCCCGATCGCGCGGCC
Source organism: Actinoplanes sp. G11-F43 (assembly GCF_050589265.1). Taxonomy (NCBI): domain Bacteria; kingdom Bacillati; phylum Actinomycetota; class Actinomycetes; order Micromonosporales; family Micromonosporaceae; genus Actinoplanes; species Actinoplanes sp. G11-F43. Next base: position 772 of record NZ_JBNZCE010000101.1, on the reverse strand, counting down.
CAGGCCCCACACCGCGGTCTGGCCCGGGCTGGTCGTGGTGTCGCCGGCGCCGGCCCGCACCGCCCCGCGGGTCAGCACCCACACCGGGACGGCGACATCGGATCCGCGCACCTCACGTACCAGGTCGACGGTCGACGCCAAGCCGCGAGCGAGCCACGGGTGGCCGGTCTCCGGGGTCTCGTCGATCGCCAGCAAGGACACGATGCCGCTCACCCCGGCCAAGGTCTCCGCAGTCCAGCCGCCCGGCGCGGCGGCCGTCACGACCTCGGCGCCATGACCGGTCAACGCCTCCGCGATCGCGGGCGCGGCCGGATCGGCGCCGACCAGCAGCCACGTCCCGGACAGCCCCGGCGCCACACCGTTGCTCCCGGACAGCTGCCAGGTGATGCGGTAACGCCAGTCGTCGACGGACCACGCCGGGCGCTTCGACACCGGCGCCTCGGGCCAGAACCGGCGCCGCTGGAACGCGTACGTCGGCAGCTCGACCTTGTTTCCAGCGCCCAGTACCTTCGACCAGTCGACGCCGACGCCGTTGACGAAGGCCTCAGCGAACGCCAGCAGTAGACGCTGCGCACCACCGTCATCTCGACGAAGAGTTCCCACCGTGACGGCGGCGTCGAGAGCCTGGATCAACACCGGATGCGGAGAACACTCCACGAACACGCCGTGACCGGAATCGGTCAGCACACCGATCGCCCGGTCGAACTCCACCGTCTCCCGCAGCGAGGAGTACCAGTAGCCGGCATCCAACTCCGGACCAGCCAGCCAGTCG
>NZ_JBNZCE010000100.1:0-1315 GCF_050589265.1 Actinoplanes sp. G11-F43 | reverse complement strand
ACCTCGACCAGGCGCCCACGCCCAGCCCACGCCAACCTCGAACCAGGCATCCCCACCCGGCCCCGCGCCTCTTCGACCGGGCGCCCACGCCTACCTCGATCAGGCACGGCGGCGGGCCTTACGCGCCTTTCCTCGCCAGGCACCTTTCCCGCCATGCGCTTTGTCGCGCCGACGCATTCCCCTGCCGGCCTCTCCTGGCGGGCCTTTCCTTACCAAAATCGGCGTCTTCGTGCCTGACTACGCCTGGTAATCGGCGATGATCCAGCATTCGGCGCCGGCCGGGGTGTCGGTGACGTTGATGGTCACCTTCACCGGATGGCCATCAGCCCGGTCGAACTCGGTGATCACCTCGGCACCGTCCTCTTTCGCGGTATCCGCCATCTCGATCAACTGGCCGAGCGCGGGAACGTCGATCTCCTCGCCGCCCTCACCCTCCTCGCCGGTTGCCGGCCCGGGACCACCCTCGGGATCACCTCCGGCATCGCCCTCTGCCTCGCCCTCGGCGGAGGGAACCGGAGCAGCGCCCGTCATGTCAGCCTCGACGGCGGAGGTGACCACGCCGTCCTTGACGGTGGCCTGGTACCGCCCCAACGGCGCGGCCGCGTCACACCCCCGGATCAGCGTGAACGTGTAGGCGGCCGGTTCACTCCAGGCCGGCGGCGCCCCACCGGACTCCAGCACCGGCGAGGACCCCGGCTCAGCGGGCTTCCCGTCGTCGGCGGACGTGCACCCACCGGCCAGCCCAACCAGGACCAACGCGCAAAGCACACGCTCGAACCGCACCACGGCCTCCGCTCCCCTGCCCACCGCACCTCGGGGGCCACGCGGCGAAATCTAGCGCAGCCGCGCTCCACCCGCCCGCTGACGACCACCGCCGCAAACTCACTGCCCTGCCAACAGCCCACCGACCGACGAACACGCCACAAACCCACCGCCCCGCCAACAGCCCACCCACCGACGAACACGCCACAAACCCACCGCCAACAGCCCCTCACCGAGGGAGGACCAAATCCCAGCCTTCGTTTCGGCACCCCCGCCGACCGACCGGCATTTCCCGCGTGGCTCCCTGCCCAGCCGCAACCTCGATTGATTTACTGATCATCAATTTTTGCCATTCCGCGGAGGAGTTTTCCCGCACCGGCTTTGGGCGTCGACCCATGCCATACCGCCTCCCGGCAATCGCGCCGGAGAGTTCTGAGTATTCGCCTTGACCAGGCAAGAAATCGGTCACGTCCACCGAAGTGGTGTATGACCTGGACTTTCCGGGATGAACGAGGCGGCCACCGCAGATCCTTCGGATTGTTCGAAGATCACG
>NZ_JBNZCE010000099.1:0-5735 GCF_050589265.1 Actinoplanes sp. G11-F43 | reverse complement strand
TCAAAACCATGACGACCAGCCAGTACGTCATCCAGCTGCCAGTCCACGAAGGGCTCCAGGGCCGCCGCACACTCGGCCAACCGCGCCGCGAACACCGGCGACTCCCCAGCCAGCTCCCGGCCCATCCCGATCCACTGCGAGCCCTGACCGGGGAACACGAACACCGTCCGTCCGACACCGCCCGGGGAAACTTGACCGGTCACCACGCCGGGAGCCGGCTGACCCGTCGCCACCGACACCAAACCATCGGGATCCGCACCGATCACCACCGCACGGTGATCGAACACCGACCGCGATGTCGCCAGCGACCACGCCACATCCTCAGCAGGCAGTTCGGGCCGGGCCACCAGGTGCTCCCGCAGACGGCCGGCCTGCTCCGCAAGCGCCACCGCCGTCCGACCGGAGATCGGCCACACCGGAAGATCGGCCGTCAGCACCGGCCGCGTCTCGGTGCGCGGCACCTCGACCACCGGCGGCGCTTCCTCGATGATCACGTGCGCGTTGGTGCCACTGATCCCGAACGCCGACACACCAGCCCGGCGCACCCGCTCGCCGGCCGGCCACTCCCGCGCCTGCGACAACAACTCGACACTGCCCGACGACCAGTCGACATGTGACGACGGCGTCTCGGCGTACAGAGTGCGCGGCAGTTTCCGGTTCTGCAGCGCCATCACCATCTTGATCACACCAGCGACACCCGCCGCCTGCTGCGCATGACCGATGTTCGACTTGATCGACCCCAGCCACAACGGCCGATCCGCACCCGGCCGCTCCTGACCATAGGTCGCCAGCAGCGCCTGCGCCTCGATCGGATCACCCAGCGAAGTGCCGGTGCCGTGCGCTTCGACCACGTCCACCTCAGCTGCCGTGACCTGGGCGTTCGCCAGAGCGGCACGGATCACCCGCTGCTGCGACGGACCGTTCGGCGCCGACAGCCCGTTGGACGCACCGTCCTGGTTGACCGCGCTGCCGCGGATCACCGCCAGCACCTCATGACCGTTGCGCTGCGCGTCGGAGAGCCGCTCCAGCATCACCATGCCGGCACCCTCGGCGATACCCATGCCATCGGCACCATCACCGAACGCCCGGCAACGGCCATCCGACGACAACGCCCGCATCCGGGAGAATCCGACGAACTCGCTCGGGTCGGCCATCACCATCACACCACCGGCCAGCGCCATCGAACACTCGCCACCACGCAGCGCCGACACCGCCTGATGCAACGCCACCAGCGAGGAGGAACAGGCGGTGTCCACCGAGATCGCCGGACCGACCAGACCCAGGGTGTACGAGATCCGACCCGACAACACACTCAACGCGTTACCGGTGATCAGATGCGCCTGAGCCTCCGGATCAGCACTCGCCGCGTCCAGATACCCGGAAGTCGCTCCACCCACGAAGACACCGACCCCGGCACCCTTCAACGACACCGGATCGATACCGGCCCGCTCGACCGCCTCCCACGACGTCTCCAACAGCAACCGCTGCTGCGGATCCATCGCCAAGGCCTCACGCGGGCTGATCCCGAAGAACTCCGCATCGAATTCCGCGGCCCCGGTGACGAAGCCGCCCTCGGTCACGTACGTCGAGTCTTCGGCGTCCGGATCCGGGTCGAAGAGCGCCGCCGCGTCCCAGCCACGATCCGCCGGGAAACCGGAGATCGCGTCACCGCCGTTGACCAGCAACTCCCACAACTCTTCGGGGCTGCGGACTCCGCCCGGATAGCGGCAGGCCATGCCGACGATCGCGATCGGCTCCGACGGGGCAGCCGCGGTCACCGACGTGACCTGCCGCGAGGTGGCACCCAGCAGCCGGGTCAGGATCTCCTCGGCCAGAGCCGTCGGATTGGGATGATCGAAGATCACGGTAGCGGGTAGCCGTACCCCGGTCGCGGTGTTGAGCCGGTTGCGCAGCTCTACAGCGGTCAGCGAGTCGAAACCGACATCCCGGAACGCCCGCTCCGCCGGGATCTCCTCACCCGACTCGTAGCCCAGCACCGCAGTAGCACTCGCCCGCACCAACTCGATCACCACACGCCGGCGCTCGGTGGCGGACATCGCGGCCAGCCGGGAGGCGTACTCACCACGGCCCTGCGAATCCGCGACGGGATCCACCGGCTCCCGCGCCTCGACGATGGTGTCCAGCAGCGGCCGCGGCCGGGCCATCTGGAAGACGGGAGCGAACTTCTCCCACTCCACGTCGGCGACCGCGATGAACGTCTCGTCCTCGGCCAGGATCTCACCCAGCGCGGTCAGCGCCCGGTCGATATCAAGGAAGTTCATGCCCTGCCGGCGCAGGCGACTCGGGGTGACCGCCCCGGCGCCCTGCGCCATCGCCGCATCGACGGCATCCCAATCGCGGCTATCCCACACACCCCACGCGATCGACGTCGCGGGAAGACCCCTCGCCCGCCGCTGCTCAGCGAACCCGTCCAGGAACGCATTCCCGGCCGCGTAGGCACCATGATCGTTACTGCCCCACGTGGCCGAAATCGACGAGAACAACACGAACTCGTCAACATCCAGGCCAGCGGTGGCCTGATCCAGATGCACCGCACCGGCCGCCTTCGCACCCAGCGCGGCGGCCAGACCCTCACGATCGGTGTCCTGCACCCACGCCAGATAAGGCAGATTCGCCGAGTGCAACACGGTCGACAGACCGGGGCCGGACTCCTCGATCCAGGACACCATCGCGGCCACCTGATCGGCTTCACCCAGGTCGCAGCTGATCACCTCGACACCCGTGCCCGCTTCAGCCACCGACGCGGCCAGCGCCGAGACGTTCGGCGCCGACGGACCGGAACGGGATGTCAGGACCACCCGCGCGGTGTCCCGCCCGGCCAGCCACGGACCGATGCTCACACCGATCGAACCCGTACCACCGGTCAGCAGCACCGTCCCCCGCGGCGACCACGGGGAAGACGCGGCACGACGGGTCTCAGCCCGAACCAGACGGCGCAGGAACACACCCTCGGACCGCAGAGCCACCTGATCCTCGATGCCGTCCGCCAGCACCGACACCAGAGCCGCACCGTCGAACCCCTCGGCCAGGTCGATCAGACCACCCCAGAGCTCGGGACGCTCCAACCCCACCGCCCGGCCCAGACCCCACACCGCCGTCTGAACCGGATCGGTCGCGACGTCGGCGGCACCGGCCTGAACCGCATCACGAGTCAGCATCCACACCGGGACCTGCGCCCCCGCCTGATGCGCCGCCTTCACTAGATCCACCGTCGCGGCCAGACCGGTCGCCAGCCACGGATAGTCCGGGTCCGGGGTCTCGTCCAAGGCCAGCAACGACACCACGCCCGCCGCCCCCGCCAGCAACGCGGCATCCAACTCAGGGACCGTGACCACCTCGGCGCCGTGAACCGCTAGCGCCTCGGCAACCGCCGGGCCGACCGGATCGGTGCCGACCACCAGCCACGTCCCGGACAGCACCGGGGCGACGCCATCGGGCTGCGACAGCTGCCAGGTGATCCGGTAACGCCAGTCGTCCAGCGATCGGGCCGAGACGGCAGGCATCTCCGGCCAGAACCGGCGCCGCTGGAACGCGTACGTCGGTAGACAGACCGTTCTCCCCCCGCCCAGCACCATCGACCAGTCGACGGCGACGCCGTTGACGAACGCCTCAGCGAACGACGCCATCAGACGCCGCGCACCACCATCATCACGACGAAGACTGCCCACCGTGACAGCGGCGTCAACAGCCTGGATCAAGACGGGATGCGGAGAGACCTCCACGAACACGCCGTGACCGGAATCGGTCAGCACCTTTGCGGCCCTGTCGAACTCCACGGTCTCCCGGAGTGACGAGTACCAGTAGCCGGCGTCCAGCTCCGGACCGGCCAGCCACTGCCCAGTCAAGGCGGAAACCATCGGGATCTCCGCCGCAGTGGGAGTGATGCCTTCCAGCACGGTCAGGATCTCGTCCCGCAACTGCTCGACCTGCGGACCATGCGAGGCGTAGTCCACCGGGATCATCCGGGTCCGCACCGCGTCACCGCAGGCGGTCTCCAGCCCACGCAAGGCCGAAGGCTCACCGGAGACCACGGTCGCCGACGGGCCGTTCACCGCAGCAATCGACAGCCGATCACCAAAGGAGGCGATCCTGCCCCGGACCGCGTCCACCGGCTCCGCGATCGACAGCATCCCGCCATGACCCGCCAACGCCGCCAGGGTGCGACTACGCAACGCGACGACTTTGGCCGCGTCCTCCAGCGACAGGATCCCCGCCACCGCAGCAGCGGCGATCTCACCCTGCGAGTGACCCACGACCGCATCCGGCTCGACACCGGCGGCACGCCACACCGCGGCGAGGGAAACCATGACCGCCCAAAGTGCCGGCTGGACCACGTCAGCGGATTCAAAACCATGACGACCAGCCAGTACGTCATCCAGTCGCCAGTCCACGAAGGGTTCCAGGGCCGTCGCGCACTCGGCCAGCCGCGCCGCGAACACCGGCGACTCCCCAGCCAACTCCCGGCCCATGCCGATCCACTGCGAACCCTGACCGGGGAAGACGAACACCGTCCGACCGACACCGCCAGGGGAAACCTCACCGGTCACAACACCGGCCGCCGGCTGACCAGTCGCCACCGACACCAGACCGGCCAGCAACTCATCGCGGTCGGTGCCGATGACGACGGCGCGATGGTCGTGCGTCGATCGACCAGTCGCCAGGGACCACGCCACATCACTCACCGGCAGTTCGGGCCGGGCCACGACATGCTCACGCAGACGACCCGCCTGCCCCGCGAGCGCGGCGGCGTTGTGCCCGGACACCAGCCACGCCGGAAGTTCCGTGGTGAGCAGCGCCGGCCTCGGACGGGCCTCCGACACCGGCACCTCGGCAGCGGGCGCCTCCTCGATGATGACGTGCACGTTGGTGCCACTGACACCGAACGCCGACACACCCGCACGCCGGGGCCGATCGCCAGCCGGCCACTCCCGCGCCTGGGTGAGCAGTTCGACGTTCCCGGACGACCAGTCGATCTGTGATGACGGGGTGTCCGCGTGCAGGGTTCGCGGCAACAGGCTGTGCTGGAGAGCCAGGACCATCTTGATCACACCGGCGGTGCCGGCGGCCGTCTGGAGATGACCGATGTTCGACTTCACCGAGCCCAGCCACAACGGCCGATCAGCAGACTTCTCCTGACCGTACGTGGCCAGCAGCGCGCCCGCCTCGATCGGGTCGCCGAGGGACGTACCCGTGCCATGCGCCTCGACCACATCCACGTCCGCCGCCGTCACCTGCGCGTTCGCCAACGCCGCCCGGATCACCCGCCGCTGCGACGGACCATTCGGCGCCGACAGACCATTCGACGCACCATCCTGGTTCACCGCACTACCCCGGATCACCGCCAGGACCTGATGGCCGTTACGCCGGGCATCCGACAGCCGCTCCAACAGGATCATGCCGGCGCCCTCACCCCAGCCGATCCCGTCCGCGTCGTCCGAGAACGCCTTGCACCGCCCGCTGGACGCCATCCCACCCTGCTCGGCGAACTCCGCGAACGCGCCCGGCAGGGCCATCACCGCGACACCGCCGGCCAACGCCATCGTGCACTCACCACCACGCAACGCGTTCACCGCCTGATGCAACGCGACGAGCGAGGACGAACAGGCGGTATCGACCGTCATGGCAGGACCGGTCAGACCGAGGACGTACGAGATCCGGCCCGACGCCACCGAAGCGACCGAACCGGTCAGCCGGTAACCGTCCAGGCTCTTGTC
>NZ_JBNZCE010000010.1:91761-209344 GCF_050589265.1 Actinoplanes sp. G11-F43 | reverse complement strand
CCGGAAAACGGCACGCGGGTTGAGCGTGGTGACTATTGGGGTGGAGCGCACCACAACTTGCCACGCGCGCGGCAGGCACGGCCAGCGTGGTGACTTTCGGGGCCGAGCGCACCGGAAAGCGGCACGCGGGTTGAGCGTGGTGACTTTTGGGGTGGAGCGCGCCGGAAAACGGCACGCGGGTTGAGCGTGGTGACTTTTGGGGTGGAGCGCGCCGGAAGGTGGCACGCGGGTGGGGATGGTGGGTTCGGTTAGCCTGCCGGGCATGACGAAAGTCGAGCTGGACGAGCTGATCGTCGCGGACGGGGCGGCTCTGCGGGAGTGGCTGGACGAGCATCACGCCACCTCGCCCGGGGTGTGGCTGGCGCTGACCCGCAAGGGTGGCACCGTCACCGCACTGACCTGGCAGCACGCGGTGGACGAGGGGCTGTGCTTCGGCTGGATCGACGGGCAGGCCCGGAAACGGGACGATCAGTCGTCGTGGATCCGGTTCACTCCGCGCCGGGCCCGCAGCTCCTGGTCGCGGCGCAATGTGGAGCATGTGGCCCGGCTGGAGGCGGCGGGTCTGATGCGCCCGTCCGGCCGGGCCGCGGTGGCGGCGGCGCAGGCGGACGGGCGCTGGGACGCGGCGTACGCCCCGCCGTCGGAGGCGGTGGTCCCGGAGGATCTGATGGCCGCGATCGACGCCGTTCCGGCCGCGCGGGCCATGTTCGACGTGCTGACCAGTTCGAACCGGTTCGCGCTGATCGTCCGGGTGAACGGGGTGAAGCGGGCGGAGACCCGGGAACGCAAGATCCGCGAGTTCGTCGCGATGCTGGCCCGCCACGAGACGATCTACCCGCAGAAGGCCAAGCCGGGGAACTAAGCCGACAGCCCCGGTGCACGCCGGGAGGTCAGGCCGACGGCCCCGGTGCACGCCGGGAAGTCAGGCCGACGGCCCCGGTGCACGCCGGGAAGGGCCACCCGGTCCGGCCTGTCAGCCGGCTTCGGAGTGCGCGGCCTGGATCGACTTGTGCAGCGCCGGGCCGATCGGGCCGGTCAGCACCGACAGTTCGGCCAGGCGCCGTTTGCTGTCCCGGCGCGCCTTCCGGTCCAGGACCAGGCTGAGCCCGCCCGCCGACACGATCGTCACCAGCGCGGCGTCGGCCGCCTCCACCCGGCCCACCGGGTTGCGCAGCGTGCCCTTCACCCGGTTGACCAGTTCCTTGCGGACCCGCGGATCTCGCGGCGTCACCCTGGTCACCGGAAGAAGACCGGCCATTCTGTACGGCTCCAGCCGCACCCAGCCCCCGGCCCCGAGCTGATCCCGCACCGCGACCACGGTGGCCCGGTGTCTGCGGCCGATCCAGTGCTGCCACTTGCGGGGCCGGGTCGCGGCGATCTCGGCCAGCAGTCCGGCCAGCACCGGATCGTTCACCGTGGGCCGCCCGTTGACGGCGGCCCGGCCGTCGGCGTCGGTCAGGTAGCCGTGCAGGCGCAGGTCGGACAGGGCGGCGGCGCGCAGCATGGCGCCGAGCTCGGTCCACACGCCGACCCGCCCCTTGGCCGGGTCGTGGGCCAGTAGGTAGACGCGCTGGGGAAGACTGCCGGGCAGTGCCATCTCATTCCTCTTCCGGCTCGCTGTCGTCGGGATCGGGTGGGTTCGAAGGACGGCCGGGGCCGCGCATGCGGCCCACTCCCCCGGGCAGGCGGCCGGCGTCGGCCAGGGCTTTGCGCAGCAGGTACTCGATCTGGGCGTTGGTGCTGCGCAACTCGTCGCCGGCCCACCGTGCGAGCGCATCATGCACGGCGGGGTCGAGCCGGAGGAGTAGCTTCTTGCGTTCGGTAGCCATCGGCTACGAGTAGAGCGTGCCCGCGTTGACCACCGGCTGCGCGTCCCGGTCGCCGCACAGCACCACCAGCAGGTTGCTCACCATCGCCGCCTTGCGCTCCTCGTCGAGGTCGACGATGTGATTGTCGGCCAGCCGGGCGAGTGCCAGCTCGACCATGCCGACCGCGCCCTCGACGATCCGGGTGCGGGCGGCGACGATCGCGTTGGCCTGCTGACGGCGCAGCATGGCGTGGGCGATCTCCGGCGAGTACGCCAGACGGGTCAGCCGGGACTCGACGATCTTGACACCGGCGGCGGCCACCCGCACCCCGATCTCCTCGGAGAGCTGGGCGGTGATCTCGTCGGCGTTGTCCCGCAGCGACATCCGGGTGGAGTCGTGCGAGTCGTACGAGTAGTTGTTGGCGATGTGCCGCACCGCGGTCTCGGTCTGGATGGCGACGAACTCGATGAAGTCGTCCACCTCGAAGACCGCCCGCGCGGTGTCCTCCACCTGCCAGACCACCACGGAGGCGATCTCGATCGGGTTGCCGTCGGCGTCGTTGACCTTCAGCACGTCGGTCTCGTGGTTGCGGATGCGGGTGGAGACCCGGCGGCGGGCGGTCAGCGGGTTGACCCAGCGCAGCCCGTCGGTGCGAACCGTCCCGGTGTAGCGCCCCAGAAGCTGAAGCACCCGGGCCTCACCGGGCGCGACCGCGGTGAGCCCGCCCAGCACGACGAGTGCGGCCAGGGCGAGCAGGACACTGCCACCGGTGATCCCGGCGATCGCGGCGTCGCTTTTCTGCTGCAGGCCCAGCACGAAACCACCGGCGGCGATCAGCAGGGCGACCACCCCGCCGGTGAGGACCGGCCAGCCGGAGGCGCCCCGGGCGATCCGCTCACGGACCTGCGGCGCGGGCAGGTCGAGGTAATCCGACATATGAGCCTCCCTCATCGGTGCGATGGCTCAACACTAGCAATGTGATATCACTTTTCCAAGCCCGCCCCCGGGGACGGCCAATCAGGACGGGGTCAGGATCAGCCAGCCGAAGCCGACGACACCGCGATAGCCGTCGAGGTAGCCGTCGCGGCGCTGGTCGGCGAAGGCGCGGGCCTCCGGGGTGCCCAGGTGTTCGATGCCCGCGCGCCAGTCCGACTCGAAGTCGTCCCACTCGGCGAGCGTCGACTCGGCGATGTGCAGGGGCCGGAAACCGGCGTCCACCGCCGAGCGCGCCAGCGATGCCAGATCCGGCAGGTCGCCGAACATCTCGCGGACGTGTTCGCCGGGAGGGGTGCGGTAGAAGCCGTCGGCGAACAGCGCCGTCCCGCCCGGGGTGGTCAGGTGACGCAACGCGGTCAGCGCCCGGCCGGTGTCGCCCCAGATGTGCCCGGCGCCCACGTTGACGACCAGGTCGGCGGGGCGGCTCCAGCCGGCCGCGTCCCCGGTGTGGAAGGTGACCCGTCCGGACAGTCCGCGGTCCGCGGCGCGACGGCGGGCCCGCTCGACGTTGGTGACGTCGCGTTCGACCCCGTCACCGTCGGCGCCGAACGTCTCGCACAGGCGCATCAGCAGCTCACCGTTGCCGCAGCCCAGATCCAGAGCCCGCCGGCCCGGTGCGGCCGGGGCCAGTCGCCGGGTCAGCTCCGCCACCCGCTGTTCGCTCAGGGGAGCGTTGTAGGTCAGGCCGGCCGAGGCGGCGGCCAGGAAGATCGTCCGATTCTCGTCATTCACCGGCACACGGTATGGCACGGCCGTGGTCGAGAGCTCGCGATGAGAACGCGGTCGCGGGCCGGTGACGGACGCATTCGCCCGGCGGCCGCCGGGCGGTCCGGGCGGGACGCCCTCCTCGCGGGGAGGACACCGGGCCCCGTCGCGCGGCGGGGACGACTCACCCGTACCGGCAAAAGGTTGGGGTGACCTGGAAACAGGCCACCCCATCCGGTACGACGCGTCAGAGGGTCAGGGTCCAGCTGTTGAGGTAGCCGGTGTCGGCGGAGGCGGCGTCCTGGACGCGCAGGTTCCAGGTGCCGTTGGCGGCCTCCGGCGACAGGTTCACCGTGTAGGTGGTGTCGATGTTGTCGGTGCTGCCGCCGGTGCGGCTGCGCAGCTGGTAGACGCTGCCGTCCGGGGCGACGAGCGAGACGACCAGGTCACCGATGTACGTGTGGACGATGTGGATCTCGACCTTGCTGGTGGACGAGGCGCCGCGGGCGCAACCGCTGATCGTGATCGGCGAGTTGACGGTGGTGTTGTCGGGGATGGTGACGTCGGTGGCGTTGGTGCCGGAGCAGGTGCCGCCCGCGCCGTTCACGGTCAGTGAGAACGTGGCGGTTCTGGTGGCCGAGGTGCCGGTGCCGGTGATCGTGATGCTGTAGGTGCCGGGGGCGGCTGCCGTGGTGGTGGCCAGGGTCAGCGTGGAGCTGCCGCCGGCGGTGACCGACGACGGGCTGAAGCTCGCGGTGACACCGGACGGCAGGCCGGACGCGGTCAGCGCGACCGTCTGGGCGCTGCCGCTGGTGACGGCGGTGCTGACGGTGGCGGTGGCCGACGAGCCGGGGTTGACCGCGGCGCTGGTGGGGTTGCTGGTCAGCGAGAAGGCATTGCCGGTGGAGCAGGCGGTGTCGCTGCCGGCCACGTTGACGGCGGTCCAGGCCGCCTGGACGGTCTTGTACTCGGTGGAGCAGGAACCGTACAGGTCGGTGGCGGCGCGCAGGGTGTAGGCGCGGGCCGTGTTGGCCAGGTTGGAGGCCAGGTAGTAGCGGGTGTTGGAGGTGAAGTACACGTCCAGGGCCCGGTACCAGATGGCGGCGGCCTTGTCCCGGCCGATGCCGGTCACGGCGGGGGCGGAACCACAGACCGGGGAGGTGCCGTACGCGGTGGCGCCGGTGCCCTCGGCCAGGTTGAAGAAGAAGTGGTTGCCCGGACCGGACGAGTAGTGCACGTCGACGCTGTTGGTGTTGGTGGCCCAGCAGCCGTGCGAGGAGCCGTCGAGGGTCGGGTTGTACATGTAGCGCAGCGGGGTGCCGTTGCCGTTGATGTTGATCTTCTCGCCGACCTGGTAGTCACCGGGGTCGGCGGAGGTGTTGGCGTAGAACTCGACCATCGAGCCGAAGATGTCGCTGGTCGCCTCGTTGAGGCCACCGGACTCGCCGGAGTAGGTGAGGCCGCCGGAGACGATGTTCTCGGTGACGCCGTGAGCCATCTCGTGGCCGGCCACGTCCAGGGAGACCAGCGGGCGGGAGTTGCCGGAACCGTCACCGTAGGTCATCTGGGCGCCGTCCCAGAACGCGTTGACGTACGCGTTTCCGTAGTGGACGCGGGACGGGACGCCCGCACCGGTGCCGAAGATGCCGTTACGGCCGTGCACGTTCTTGAAGTAGTCGAAGGTCTTGGCCGCGCCGAAGTGGGCGTCGACGGCGGCCGACTGGCGGTTCGAGGTGGCGCCGGTGCCCCAGGCGTTGTCGGCGTCGGTGAAGGTGGTGCAGGTGCCGCTGGTGCTGTTGTTCATGTCGCAGGTGCGGCCGTTTCCGTGCGACGGGTCGATCATGCTGTAGGTGGACCCGGACAGCGTGGTGTCGACGGCGACACTGCCGGAGTAGACACTGGCGCCGGTGCCGGCGACGGTCTCGATGTCGTCGAACTCGCCGATGTACTCGCCGGTCCGCGCGTCGCTGATCACGTGCAGCACCGACGGGGTCTGCTTGTCCGGGGCCCAGCCCTTGACCACGGTCTCCCAGGCGAGCACGCCGTTGCCGCTGCTGGCGTCGACGAACAGCTCGGGCGCCTCGGAACCGGTGATCTCGCCCTCGAAGACCTGTTTCGCGGCCTCGGCGGCCTTCGCGGAGGTGACCTTCGGGGTGACGCTGAGGCTGAGCGGGGCGTCCAGCCCGACCGAGGCGCCGTCGTAGCCGCCGCCCGGGGCGGTGTGCACCACGAAGTCGCCGCCGTAGACCCGCAGGCCCTGGTACTCGCGGGTGTACCGGACGTGGGCGCCGCCGTCGGCGTCGACCTTGGTGCGGTAGACGGAGTACGACTCGCCGGCCGCGGCCTCGAAGTCGGCGGGGCGGGCCCGCAGGTGCCCGTCGGCCCGGCTCACGGCCTGGGCCTCGGACGGCGGCGCGACCGGCGGCGTGGGTGCCGCGGAGCTGCTCGCGGCGGTGGCCACGAGGGTGCTGCCGACCAGCACGGTGATGCCGGCCAGCGCGAGGGGTTTCTTCACTCGGTTCCTCCCCGAACCAGATATGCACGTCTGACGACGTGTGGATCCGATTATTGAGGGAATGGAGCGAAGAGCGTCTATATCTTCGTGGTCATACCGCGCGCGTACAGCTTTTACTCAGGTAAATAATCCGATATGTTCCCGCGCCGCACGAGGCGGGCGCTTCACGAACCACGGGCTGTCGCGCCGGCCCCGCCTCACCGGATGGCCGGCGGGGCATCGCGTACAACCGGGCCGGTTCGCGTGGTGAGTTCGGGTGCGCAACGCCCCGGAAGTCACCACGCGGGCTAGCGCAGGTGGTTGTAGTTGTTCTCCAGGAGCGCGGCCAGGCGGCCGATCACCGGCCGCGCCTCGAGGTGCAGCCGGGCCACGTTGACCGAACCGTCACCGACCACGGCGAGCAGTGACAGCTCACCGACTCCGTAGACCGCCAGACAGCCGTTCTGGTTGCGGATCGTGACCTCTTGGAAGAGACCCTGGTTCAGCGCGCTGCCGCAGGTACGGCTGATGCCGTGCGCGGCGGCGGCCATCGCGGCCACGTCGTGCGGCTCGTGGTTCGACCGTGAGTCGAACAGCACGAGCAGGCCGTCGACGCCCGCGATGATGCAGGAGGTGACACCGGCGACCTGATGCCGCAGACCGGCCAGCTCCTGGCGGAGCGGGCGCTGCGGATCCAGAACCGGGTCGGACTGGGCCACCCGTGCGGTGACCGGGGCGGCGTGCCGAGGCGTCAACCGGGGCGGCTGAACACCGTCAGGCATCGTCATGGAGATCCTTCCGGAGGTGTGTCACGGAACCCGTCTCAGACGTCGAGCTCGGATTCGATCTTGCGCAGCTGGTGGCGGGCCAGACCCAGGTTCGCGCGGTTCTTGTGCAGTGCGAGGTAGAGGAAGAGCGCGTCGCCGCTGCGCCGCCCACGGAGCAGACGGATCAGGTGGTACTGGGTGTCCAGGGTGATCAGGATGTCCTCGATGCCGTCCTGCAGGCCGAGCAGTTCGAGGGTGCGCATCTTGGCCCGGACCACGTCGGTGTTGCCGGCCGCGGCCATGGTCATGTCCATGATGCCGTCGCCACCCATGTAGCCCAGGGTGAGACCGCTGGTGTAGTCGACTAGCGCGACGCCGACGGCGCCATCGAGGGCCATCGCCTCTTTGAGAGCGGTTTCGATGTTCGCCACGAAATCCTCCACGTTTTCTGCGCAGGTCGACGGCAGCCGCATTTCGGCTGCCTAGAAGCGCCAACACTGACACAGGAAAGTTGCCATCGCGGACCAACTGGAACCTAAGACTCAGAACATGATCTTAAGATCGTTCCCGAAGGCACCGTTCGGTCAATTCCAGGTGGGCCATCAGGCCTGGCCCGGCACGTTCGGGCAGGAATCGGACGTTCTGCCGAACAATGGCACGGACGGGCCTTTTCAAAGACCACAAAGGACGATCGGAATCACTTCCCGTCCAGCAGGAATCCGACCACGTCCGCGGCACTGTAACCGGCGGGAAGCCGATTCAGGAACGAAACGTCCTGACCGAGGGTGACCAGTGGCGGTTCGGTGTAGCCGCCATCGCGCCGCTGGCCCAGACCGATCGTGGCGACCAGCCCGTTGCACAGGCAACGGCTACCGACGGTGTCCGCCACCTCGCCGCCCTTGCGCACGTACTCGTCGACCGGCTCGGCCGGGCAGCGGTAACCGACCCCGCCGTCCGGGCGCCGGTACGGGGTACGCAGGTAGCTCAGGTCGCACATCCGCGGCCGGGCGGCGTAGACCTCGTCCTCGGCGGCGGTGCCGGTCAGCGCGGCCACCTTGAACGGGAACCCGGTCGGCGAGGCCCGGACGTCGTTGTGCACCACCAGGTCACCGGCGGCCGCCCCGGCCAGCAGCCGCTGCCGCAGCCCGTCCTCGACGCCGGACTCCCGGCACAGCGCGAACACGCTGCCCACCTGCACCCCGGCCGCACCGGCGGCGCGCGCCTCGGCCACCCGCTCCGGGCCGGACTGCCCGCCGGCGAGCCAGAACGGCAGGCCCAGCGCGGCCACCCGGGCCACGTCGATGGCGTCGCGGGGCCCGTACACCGGCTCGCCCTCGTCGTCCAGGACCAGCTTGCCGCGCGGCCGGGCGCTGTGCCCACCAGCGATCGACGTCTCCAGCACGAAGCCGTCCGGCCGGGTGGTCTCATCCCGGGCCAGATAGGTGGCGAGGGTCGCCGACGAGACGATGGCCAGCAGTTTCGGCCGCCGCAGCGGGCCGCCGACGGCACCGAGCAGGGCCGGCGGATCGATCGCGACGTGGTGGTCCTCCCCCGGCTGGGCGCCGTGCACGGCCACCGACAGCCGGGCCGGGCGGTGCCCGGCGAGACTGTCCAGCAGGGCCGGGATCTCGGTCGGAAGACCCGCGCCCATCAGCACGTAGTCGACTCCGGCGAGCATCGCGCCGTAGACCGCCGCCGGGGTGGCCAGCTGGATCTTCTCCAGGTAGTTCACCCCGACCGGGCCGTCGTGCCCCTCCTTGGCCAGGAACACCTCGACGAAGTTGGCGACCACGATGAGCTGCTGGCCGGGCTTGCGCGGCAGCAGGCCCATCCGGGGCACCGGCCGGTACGCCCGCCCCTCCGGCACCCCGTCCACGACCAGGTAGCGGTCCTGGATCTCCCGGGCCACCGCGGGCACCGGGAACGCGGCCAGCGCCCGCCGGACGTGCCCGCCCGGGTCGCCCTGCTGCAGGCGGCGGGCCAGCATCACGTCCAGTGCCACGCCGGACACCACGCCGAGCTGCCCGGTCCGGGCCACCGCGTTGGCCAGCCGCCAGCTGGAGACGCCGACGCCCATCCCGCCCTGAATGATCTCCGGGATCCTGTCCATGTCTGTCCTCCTGGTCTCTCCGCGGATCATCCGAATCCGCCTCGGCGCGCCGCCAGGGCCGGAGGTCCCGCCGGACCGCCCGGAACGTCCTGTGACACCGGGCACGTATACGGATGACGCCGGACATGACATATGGTGTTGTACGCATATGAGCATGGGTTGGTGGCGGCGGCCGACGGAAGGTGGAGACATGGGGCACGGGCACTCGCACGACCACGGACCGGTGACCGCCACCGGGCGGCATCGTGGCATCCTCGCCGCCACCCTGGGCATCTCGCTCACCATCTTCGTGATCGAGGTCGCCGGCGCCGTGATCACCGGGAGCCTGGCACTGCTCGCCGACGCCGGGCACGTGCTCGCCGACGCCGGCGGTGTCGCCCTGGCCCTCGGCGCCACCCTGCTGGCCGCCCGGCCCGCCTCCGGGCAGCGCACCTTCGGCTGGGCGCGCGCCGAGATCCTGGCCGCCGCCGTCAACGGCCTGATCCTGGCCGGCATGGGCGTCTACGTCTTCGTCGAAGGCACCCGCCGCCTGTTCGAGCCGTCCGCCGTCGAACCCGGCGGCATGGCGATCTTCGGCGTCATCGGCCTGGCCGGCAACCTGGTCGCCGTCGCCCTGCTCTACCGGGCCCGCACGGACAGCCTGAACATGCGCGGCGCCTTCCTGGAGGTCGCCACCGACACCGTCACCTCGGTCGGCGTCCTCGTCGCCGCCGCGGTGATCGCGTTCACCGGCTTCACCCGCGCCGACGCGATCGTCTCCATCCTGATCGGGCTGATCATCGCCCCGCGCGCGGTCACACTGCTGCGCGAGGCGGTCGAGGTGCTGCTGGAGGCGGCCCCGGCGGACGTCGACCTGGACGCCATCCGCACCCACATCACCGAGCTGGACCATGTGGTGGCGGTACATGACCTGCACGTGCACACGGTGACCTCGGGCCTGCCGGTGCTGACCGCCCATGTGGTGGTGGACGACTCCTGCTTCCATGACGGTCACGCGCCCCAGTTGCTGGACACCCTGCAGGAATGCCTGGCCGGGCACTTCGACGTGGAGCACTCGACGTTTCAGCTGGAACCGGCCGCGCACGCCGGGCACGAGCACGTCACCCACCACTGAGCGGCGCCCTCCGCCGGCGGCCACCGCATCCGCCCGGCGGCCGCCGGGCGGTCCGGGGCGACGCGGACCTCGCGGGGACCGGAACCGAGCGACCCGATCTCCGTGGGGCCGACGGGCGTACTCCCCCGGGGTTGACGACGACGACCCGGAGCGGACCGCCCGGCGTCTCCACCGGAAGACCTGATGGCAGATCACGATCACCGGCGGGTACGGTACGGCCGTGGCCCCTTCGCACCTCCCCGCCCGGAACCGCCGTGTTCGGCACTGACCCGCGCACGCGCACGACCACCGTCGCCGGGGGCGCCGTGCTGCTGCTGCTCTCCGCGATGGCGCTCAACCGGCCGGACCCGGATCCCGCGCCACCGACCGCGGAGGCTGTCGTCGCCGAGTGCCGGCGCCTCTACGGCGAACTGAACCCGACCTTCCGCACCCTGCCCGCACAGCGTTTCGAGGTGCGCAAGGGCGACCAGCTGCTGCGGGTGTCGGTCTCCGCGGCGGACGAGTGGATCAGCGTCTGCCGCAGCGGGCCGACGGGGGTGGACGGCGTCTCCGGCACCCGCATGAGCGACGGCCCGGACGACCAACTGCGGCTGTTCAGCTCGAAGGGCTCGATGCTCGAACAGGACCTGCTGCTCGGGCACGTGCCGGCCGGCGCGACCGGGATCGAGGCCCGGCTGGCCTCGGGTGAGACGGTGACCGGCGACCACGACGGTGAGGTCTTCGCGATCTGGGCGCCGGGCGGCGACGTCGCGGGCGCTCAGGTCACCGCGGTCGGGCCGGGCGCCGCGGTGATCGTGACCACCACGGCGCCCTGACTCACGGCGTCTCCTCGGCGGCCACATCGTGCCGCCGGGACGGCCGTGTCTTGATCCATTCCTCCACGTCGTTGGCGTGCCACACCTTGCCCTGCATCAGATCGGCGACCGGTGCGGGGAAGTCGGCGCGCGTGGTGAGCTGGTGGACGCGCTGACGGCTGATGCCGCCGAGCCGGACCCGGATCTCGTGCGCACCCATGAAGTAGTAGACAGCTTTGCCAGCCATACACATGACTATAGCCTTATGACAACACCGGAAAAGCAAAGAAATCCGTCATCGCCGGTACGGTGTACACGTCCGTGGCAGTCCGGCCCATCAATACGGGTGACGCCTTGGGCCCCGGCACCGTGTGCCCACCACCGTGGACGGTGTAGAGCGTGACCGGAGCGCGCCCGTCCTGCCGGAAATCGGTGCGGGTGACCGGGACGCCGCTCACCCGCGGGACCTCGGTGTCGACCGGGGCCGTGGTGATCCCGTTCCGCTCGGCGAAGTAGGCCGCCGTCGCCGGCGCGGACAGCATCCCGCCGCCGACCCGGAACGCGATCCGGGCCCAGGCCGCCATCTCGCCACCCGCGTACGGCACGATCCGGTCCTTCGTCCCGTGGAAGATCACCACCGGCTTCGGCACCACCGGCAGCCCCGGAACCAGGAAGTTGCCCGGCTCCGGCTGCTGCGCGGCGATGATCGCGCCACCCTCGATCAGGCCGGGCCGCTCGTGCAGCAGCCGGATCACCATGCCGCCGCCGTTGGAGTAGCCGGCCGCGTAGACCGGCCGCCCGCCCCCGGCCCGCTCCGCCACCGCCTCGGCGAACGCCACGTCGTCGACACCCTGGACCCGGGCCGGGAAGCGGCTGCCGCGGCGGGCGTCGTTCCAGTTGCCGCGGAATCCGTCCAGGTAGGCGACGGCGGTCCCGGGGATGGCGTCGAAGGCGTTGCCGGTGAACTCGCGGAACACCTCACCACGCTGGGTCGAGCCGTGGAAGACGAGCAGGAGCCGCTCGAAGTCGCCGCCGGGCGGGGTGACGAGCGTGAAGGTGCGGGCACGGCCGGCGACGTCGATGGTCTCCATGAGCACTCCTGAGAAAGTGGATGAGCTATCCACTTCAACCTAACACGATCCGGATCGACTATCCGGTTATGCTGATCACGTGCCCTCTCCCACCCTCCGCAAAGACGCCGCCCGCAACTGGCAGCACATCGTCGACACCGGGCGGCGCTTCGTCGACGACGGCGTGCCACTGCGCCTCAACGACGTGGCCCGGGCGGCATCCATCGGGGTGGCCACCGTCTACCGGCACTTCCCCGTCCCCGAGGCGCTGCTGGAGACCATCGCCCGGCCCGCACTCGCCGAGCTGGCGTCAGCCGCCGACCGGGCCCTCACCCTCTCCGCCGACGATCCGTGGCAGGCCTTCGCCGGCTTCCTCGGCACCGGCATCGACACCCAGGTCGCCGACCCGTCGGTGCAGCCGGTGATCGCCGCCGGGGACCACGCCCTCCCGGAGACCACCGACCTGGTCACCCGCCTGCACACCACCACCGGCCTGCTGCTGGAGCGGGCACAGACCGCGGGCGCCGTACGGGCCGGCCTCACCCACGAGGACGTGGTCCGGCTGATGTGCGGGGTGGTGTTCGCCGCCAGTGTGCACGCCCACCCCGGCGAGCGGTCCGCCCTGACCCGCACCTACCTGGAGATCGTGCTGTCCGGCCTCCGGGCCTGATCATCGATGGCGATGTTGACGGACAGATTCTTGCTGTCGGCCGATCCGCACACCGAGTCCCCGGTGCGGGACGCCAGAACCAACTTGAGCAAGCCACCAGCAGCACCGCGGTGAAGATCTGCCACGCCTCCCACCGGCTGCCCATCCCGGGCCGGGCGCGGTGCCCGATCCACGCGACCGCGGCCGGGATCCCGAACGCCAGCCCCAGCACGGTGCCGATCTGCCACGGGCCGCTGCCGATCGCCGGGCTCCAGAGGAGGCGCCACAACTGCCAGAGCAGAACACCGCCGATTGCGCACGGCGTTACCCGCTCCAGACGCCGATTCATGTACGGGACTCTATCGGTATGACTTTCGTCGGGGGTGGTTCGAGACGATCGCCAGAGGAGACGGCAGCGTCCCGGAACCTAGGTTCGGGAGGTGCGCAGAACTCTCCTCTCCACACTGGTCCTGTCCCTGCTCATCGCCCTGTCGCCGGCCCCGGCGCAGGCCCGCTCCGGCGGCTACGACGCCTATCTCCGGGAGGCCCTGGAGGCGACCGGCCTGCCCGGGATGTCCGTGGTGGTGACCCGCGGCGACCAGGTGCTGCACGCGGCCGGGCTGGGTCACGACGCGGACGGTCGGCCGGTCACCGCGGACACCCCGATGCGGGTGGCCTCGGTGAGCAAGTCGTTCACCGCGGCCACCGTGCTCAGCCTGGTCGGCGAGGGCCGGGTGGCGCTGGATCAGCCGGTCGTCGGCTATCTGCCGGAGTTCCGCACGGCCGATCCTCGCAGTGACCGGATCACCGTGCGGCACCTGCTGGACCAGACGTCCGGCCTGTCCGACCGGACTCTCGACGTCACCGCGACCCAGCGTGCGGCCGACCTGTCCGGCTATCTGGCGGTCCTGCGCGACGGGCGGCTCGCGGCCGACCCCGGCACCCACTACGAGTACTGCAACGTCAACTTCGACGTGGCCGCCCGGCTGGTCGAGGTGGTCGACGGGCGCGACTTCGCCGACGCCGTCCGGGCGCGGATCTTCGAGCCGCTCGGCATGACCACCAGCGGTGTGGGTGACCGTCAGGTCCGGCCGGCGGCGGGATTCAACTCGATCTACGGCGCTTGGGTGTCGCGGGCCGAGCTGCCCGGATTCCGGTTCGGGGGCAGCGGATCCGTCGTCAGCACCGCCACCGACATGGGCCGCTGGCTGATCGGCCAGACCGGGCAGGGGCCACGGTTCCTGACCCCGGCCGCCCTCACCACCCTGCACCGGTCGTGGACCGACGGCGACTACGCGATGGGCTGGAGCCGACACGAGGTGGACGGGCGCCGGCTGCTGGTGCACACCGGCAACCTCTTCACGTACACCGCGATCCAGGCCTTCGACCCGCACTCCGGCCTGGGCTTGGCGGTGCTGCTCAACAGCGCCTCGCTGTATGAGGACAACTATGACGTGCTGGTCGGCCTGCTCGCGATCGCCGACGGGAGGCAGCCGGCCGCACCGGGCGGGACCCGGCAGCTGATCGATCTGGGACTGGCCGCCGGGGCACTGATCGCGATCGGGCTCGGGGTGCTCGGGGTGGTGCGGGCCGGCCGGTGGGCGCAGCGGGCCCGCTGGTGGCGGATGGGCGGGGTGCTGCTGCCGGTGGTGGTGCTGGCCACGTACCCGCAATGGGTCTCGTTCCTCTCCAACGGCCGGACGGTGACGTGGGCGCAGGTCACCTATTTCCCCGCCCCGTTGACGATCACGCTCGGGGTCGCGGCGGCGGCCGGGCTGGCGACCGCTGCCGCCCGGCTGATCCGGCTGCGAGCGGTAAGGTCGGGCGGATGAGAAACGGCGCGCTGCTGGTTCTGCTCGCCGGTTCGGCGGTGGTCAACGGGTGGTCACTGGAGTTCGTGCCGGCCTGGCGGCAGGCGTTGTTCGTGGCCATGTTCCTGGCCGCCTACCAGCTCGGCAGGCATCTTCCGGTGACCCATGAGTGGCGGCTGCTCGGTGTCGTCGCCCTGTCCGCGGTCGCGGCCGGGCTCGCCGGGATCGCGGACGCCGTCGACGCCCTGCTGTCCCTCGGCGCCTTCGTGACGCTGCCGTGGATCGCCGGCCGGTTCCGCCGGCAGCAGGCCGAGCTGGTCCGGGCCGCCACCGAGCGGGTGGAGCATCTGGAGCGCGAGCGCCGGTTCGTCGCCGAGCGGGCCCGCCTGCTGGAGCGGGCCCGGATCGCCGCCGACATGCACGACGCGCTCGGACACGAGCTGGCGCTGATCGCGCTGCGGGCCGGCGCGCTCGAACTGGCCTCCGACATGACCGACGGCAACCGGTCGGCCGCCGCCGACCTGCGGGCCTCGGCGGTGGCCGCCGCCGACCGGCTGCGGCACACGGTGACCGGTCTGCGCACCGGCCAGTCCCTGGACGAGCTGGTGGACCGGGCCCGGGAGGCGGGCATGACGGTGCGTCTCCAGCCGGGGCCCGGCGCCGACGATCCGGCCGTGCACCGGGTGGTGCAGGAGGCGCTGACCAACGCGGCCCGGCACGCGCCCGGCACCGCCGTGGACATCCGGCTCGAACGCACCGGGGAGATGATCGTCGTGACGGTCAGCAATCCGCTCGCCGAGGCACCCCCGGGTTCCGGGCCGGCCGGCGAAATCGCGGGGCCGGGCAGCGGGACCGCCGACACGGGTACCGAAACGGCCGGGCTGGGCAGCGGGGCCGGCGACACGGGTAACGGAACGACCGGGCCGGGCAGCGGGACGACCGGCACGGGCGCTGGGACGGCCGGCACCGGCAGCGGGATCGCCGGGCTGCGGGAGCATGTGGAGACCATCAGCACGTCGTCCCGGGAGGGCACGTTCACCGTGACGGCGTGGGTGCGGGCGTCATGATCCGGGTGATCCTCGCCGACGACGAGCCGGCGATCCGGGTCGGGGTGGCGACCATCCTGACCACCGATCCGGAGATCGAGGTGGTCGCCCAGGCCGCCGACGGCCGGGAGGCGATCGAGCTGGTCCGGCGGCACCAGCCGGACATCGCGATGCTGGACATCCGGATGCCCCACCTGGACGGCCTGGCCACGGCAGCCGAACTGGCCACGGTCGCCCCGGACGTCGCGGTGATCATCCTGACCACGTTCGACGAGGACGAGTATGTCGCCGGGGCCCTCGCCCTGGGCGCCAGTGGCTTCCTGCTCAAGGCCGCCGACCCGCGCGAGCTGATCCTGGGCGTCCGCTCGGTCGCCGACGGCGCCGCCTACCTGTCGCCGCGCATCGCCCAGCGGGTGATCACCAGACTGGGCGACGGCATGATCCGCTCCCGCAGCGCCCGCTCCCGCCTGGCGACACTGACCCCCCGCGAACGGGACGTGCTGGGCCTGGTCGGCCGGGGCCTGTCCAACCAGGAGATCGCCCGCGAACTGAACCTGGCCGAGGGCACGGTCAAGGCCCACGTCAGCGCCATCCTGCTCCGCCTGTCCCTGACCAACCGGGTCCAGGCGGCGATCCTGGCCTACGAGGCCGGCCTCACCACCTGATCAGACGATCGGACCAACGAGCACGTCACCGTCGCATGCGGGCGGCCGTCGCCACCACGTACACCAGGCCCGCCGCGAGTCACGCACCTGCCGAGGCCGGCCCGGCCCGCCCGATGAGCGGACCGGCAGCGGGCCGTCAGCGGGCCGCATCGGGGCGGACGGTCAGGGGGATCGACGCGGTGTAGACGACCTCGCCCAGGGCGGTGACCCTGGCCAGGGCCCACCAGGCGCCTCCCGCCCGGGCGGTGGGAGTGGCGCGGACGGTGAAGTCGACGGTGGTGGAGGTGCCGGCGGGCAGGTCGTAGGAGCGGATCCAGGGCTGGACGTCCACCTCGTCACCGGTGTCGCCCCAGGTGCCGAACGGGGAGAGCAGCTGGGCCTCGCCTCGCAGTGTGCCCTCGCCCGGGTTGGTCAGGTGGAGCCGCACGGTGACGGTCTCGCCGGGGCGCACCGTCACCTCGGGCGGGGACAGTTCGGCGCGGATCTCCACCGGGGACAGCGTCAGCGCGTCCTCCAGGGTCTGCCCGTCGGGGCTCACGATCCGGGCCGTCAGATGCCGGCCGCCGGGTGCGGTTCCGGACAGTTCCAGGTCGAACTGCTGGTAGGCGCCGGGTTCCAGGTCGTAGGAGTACGGGCCGGCGGGTGAAACCGACAGGCCCGGCGGTACGTCCAGGATCACCTCGCCGGCCCCCGCCACCGTGCTGGTGCTCACCGTCAGGCGGGCCGCGGGGCCGGACGCGTCGAGGTGCACGGTCACCGGCAGGCCACCCAGCGGCGCCGGTCCCTTGTTGTGCATCCAGTAGCGGGTGAAGACCGGCTGCACCGGCTCGACCGCGGTGGCGACGGGCAGGGCCACGCCCGGGTCAGCGGCGATCGTCACGACGTCGGCCGGTGCGAGGTCCACGACGACGTCGCCGGCGGAGGAGGCCGGATCCGTCTCACCGGCGGACCCGGCCGGATCGGCGGCGGGCCCCCGGTCCGGAACGGCGGTTCGTGGGACCTGGCCGGCGGCTTCGGGATCCGGAACCGCGGTGGAGGGGATCCGGCCGGTGGCGTCGGGGTGCGGTTCGCCGAGGACCGTGGTCCGGGCCGGGGCGCCCAGGCCGCCGTGCAGACGGATCCGGGCCCGGGTGGGGGTGCCGTTGGACTCGTACACCCGGGTGATGATCTTGTCGTTGCCGGGTTTCAGTGCGGTCAGGACCGCGGACGGTGGGGACACCTCGCCCAGGGACGCCCGGGACGGCAGGTCGCCGGGAGTGGGCTGGACCGGGATGGCCAGCAGTGGGTGGTTCGCCTCCTGGCCGGCCTGGACGAAACCGGCGCGGCGCCAGTCGCCCTCGCCGGCCACCAGGCTGTACCGGAACGTGTGTGACCAGTGCTGCAACGCGAATCCGGAGCCGTCCGGGACCGTACGCCGTGGGCCGTCGATCCAGACGCCGCTGGGCCATCCGGTGCAGGCACGCATCAGGTTCAGGTAGAGCGAACCGTCCTGGCTGATCACGAACCCGGGGGTGCCCTGGTTGACCAGCGCGACCGAATAGTCGGAGAAATCCGACTCGTGACGCTGCTGGACCTCGATGACCGCGTCCGCCAGGTCGTCGATGAGAGCGAGCGGATCCGCGACGATCAGCACCGGCAGATCCCGGAGTCCCCGCAGGTCGACCGGGCCGGCGGTGGCGGGAGACGGCGACGCGGGGAGGAAGACGCGGCAGGTGGTGGCCAGGGTTTCGGCGTAGGACGGGTCCGCGCCGGCCAGGATCGCGTCGGTGACCGGATTCGAACCGATCACGATGCGTACGTCCGGCAGATTGGAGTCGGCGTCCAGGGAACCGTACCGGGGCCCGTCCGGCCTCGTCGCCGTCGACGTCACGCCCTGCCGGACCAGCGCCACCACCACGTCCCGCAGGTCGCCGGCGCCGATCACCTCGGCCACCCCGATCGCCACCTGCGCTCCCCCGTCGAACCGGATCCGCGCGGTGGCCGACAGACCGGCCCAGGTGTGCGCCGGATTGTCGAGGGTCCACAGGTTCTCGGCGGTGTCCAGTTCCGGGTAGCCGAAGGACCGCCCGATGGCCGCGAACCCCACCTCGGACACCGGCAGCGCACCGGGCAGATCGAGGTCGAACCGCACCCGCAGCAGCCGGTCCCGGCCGATCGAGCCGTCCACATGCGTCCGGAAGTCAACCCGTGCCGAACCGTGGAACAACACGACTTCACGGGTGATCGTCAACTCGTCGAGACGAGCGACGCTGATCAGCCTGCTGCCGACCGCGCTGTGCTCGACGTGGACGGTGGCGGTGTCGATGCCGGCTCCCGGGCCCTTGGGGAGCAGGTGCCAGGGGCCCTCACCCCAGTAGGGATGGTCGGCGTACTCCTCCTGGAGCACCATCTGCCCGCCGAGCCCGCCGTCGCGCAGCAGTTCCCGGCCGCTGTGCCGATCGACGATGCTGGTCAGCGCTCCGCCCCGGGCGGGATCGGCCCGAACCTCGAAGTGCTCGTTGCGGATCACCGGCTCCTCGGCAGCCGAAATCCATCCGGTGGCTCCCCTGTCACCGGCGTCCACGGCATGCCACACCTGGTAGCCGAGGGACGGCACCGGTTCGGCGAGCGCGGAGAGGCTGACCGACGCGAGGGTTCCGTCCGGGTGATGGGACGCCGCTTCGACGACGGCGGGCACGCCGAGACCGACAGCGGCCGGTCCGGGAGCGGGGAAGTCCAGGTCGACGCGGACCACACCGCCCCGGGACCAGGACAGCGTGTTGGCGACCAGGATCGGCCGGCCGGGGCCGCGGGTGTCAGCGGCGGCGGCCAGCCCGGTGAGCGCGGCGCGACGGGCCGCGGCGCCCAGCTCGTAGGCCTCCCGCCATCCGGCCAGCAGGTCCAGGTAGACCTGATCGGATTCGGTCCCGGTGACCGCGTCGTGGTGGGCGCCGTAGGCCAGCAGCCTCCACGCCTTGTCCAGTTGGAGAGCCGGATAGCCGGTGCCGAGCAGGGCCGCCAGGGTGCCGAGCCGTTCCGCGTCCAGCACGATCGTCTCGATCGCCCGCTGCGCCTGCTTGGTGTCGATGTAGGAGACGTCCTTGCCGGTGTAGACCGGATTCATGTCCCGTGTCTGCGGGGAGAACCCGGACGGCGCGCCGGCGCGCACCGCGTCGAAGAAATCACGCGGCAGACCCATCCGGAAACGCGGCCACACATACCGTTTCGCCCATTCCCGGTGGATCTCGGTGCACCACTTCGACGGGATGTTGTGGTCGTGCCCGACCGGCAGCATCACGTTGCGGGTGGCCGCCACCTTCCGCAGTTCCCGATACTGGTGATAGGCCTCGACGAGGGCCTCCTCCAGGGTCTGCTTCCGTTCCACGTCCCATCCGGCCACGTAGTGATTGGCCATGTACGAGGTGAGCAGCCCCCGCCCGCTCGGGGAGATCCACTCGAATTCGCTGGGGAACTGCATCCGTTCGATGTCCCCGGTGTGCCGCCGCGGCCCGATGTGATGGAACGGCCCGCGCGCCCAGGAACCCGAGGTCAGCCCGGCGTCGGCCATCAGCCCGGGGAACGCCGGGTCGTGCCCGAACACGTCCAGCATCCACGCCGACGCCGGATCCCCGCCGAGCACGTCACGCTGGTATTCCACGCCGAGCGCGGTGTTGCGAATGGTCGACTCGGGGTGGGTGAGATTGGTGTTCGGCTCGTTGTACATGCCGCCGACCAGCTCCACCCGGCCCTCCCGGAGCATCCGGCGCAGGTCGGCGCGGTCCTCCGGATAGACGTCCCAGTACGGCTTCAGATAATCGATCTCGGCGAGCACGAAACGGTAGTCGTCGTCGAGCCGGGCGGCGTCGATGTGGGCCCGGACCAGATCGAAGGCGGTGCGGACGAAAGCGGGTCGCAGTTTGTCGGCCTTCGGCACGTCCGGCAACTGCTGCCACACCTCGGTGAACCCGCGCTGGGTGTTCCACCACACCGGGTCGTAATGGAAGTGCGACACCATCCACATGGTCCAGCCGGTGTCCGCGGCCCGGATCGTCCCGTCCCTCGACGCGGATCCGGCGACGGCGGTGACCCGGTGCGGCGAGCCGGTGGTGAACGGGGCCGCCACGACCACCCCCACCTCCACCGTCAGCTGATCACCAGCGGTCAAAGCAGGGATCAACACCGGTTCGGGGGTACGCACGGAGGGTCCCTCCACCCGTACCCGCGAGGGGGTGGTCGCCGAGTCGGCGGCGACGGTGACCCGGACCACCTGCCGGGGTGCCGCCTCCGGCCCGAGGAACAGATCGGTGCCTTCGATCGCGGTGATCCGCATCAAGAACTCCATGTGAACGGTGTCGCCCGAGCCCAGTCCGCGCCCAGTTCGCTGTACAGGTTTCCACCGGCGGCGGCCCGCCGGGTGAGGTCGATCAGATCGGTCAGGTCGTCCTGGGGCACCGGCAGCGGGTCGGGGCTGAGCCGGACGGCCTCGACGACCTGGGTGAACGCCAGGCACCCGGCCAGCGGAACCAGCAGCTCAGCGGTCCCGGCCAGGTGGTCGAGAAGGTTCTCCAGCAGATCGGTGCGAGAGAACCGGGCAGAATCCGCGAGGGGGCCGGGCCCGCCGCTGACCAGCAGGTCCCGGGTGTAGTGCAACGCCACGCTGTCACGGCTGCCGTAAACGGTCACGACCGGTTCGGTCTCCGGCTCCGCGCACAGCGTCGCGGCCACCGTCACCAACGTGCCCCGGGCGGTCCGGATCCGCACGCTCGCGGTGTCGTGCGACTCGGCCGCCCGGGTCCGGTAGGCGTCCAGTTCGACCCGGCGGACCGGTTCGGCGCCGGAGCCGTCCAGCAGCAGGGCGGCGGCGATGGCGTGCGCGAACGGATTGGTCAGCGCCCCGTCGTTGACCTCCCGCCCGGCCAGGCGGCGGCGCCCGGCCCAGGCGGCCCGGTGCCAGTAGGCCTCGCCGCGCCACCACAGTCCGGCGGCCCCGATGGCGCGGATCTCGCCGAGTTCGCCCGCGGCGATCCGGTCGCGCAGGGCGGTGACCGCACCGGAGGCGTTGGCCTGGAAGCCGACCTGAACGATCCGCCCGGTCTCCCGCTGCACTGACAGCAGATGATCGAATTCGGCCAGCGTCGGTGCGACGGGTTTTTCCAGGAGCACGTCGGCGCCGGCCCGCATCGCCGCCTCGGCCAGGTCGGTGTGGGTGTGTACCGGAGTACAGATCACCACCACGTCCGGATTCTCCGCGGCGAGCAGGGTGTGCAGGTCCGGCGCCCAGGCGACGTCGCCGGCCAGCGCCCGCTCCTCGGCGCAGAGCGGGCGCGGGTCGGCGACACCGGTGAACCGAACCCGCCCGGCGGCGTGCAGCCGGGCGAGGTTCTCCAGGTGGCCGCGCCCGTGCCCGTGGGCGCCGGCCAGCACGACCCGGGGGACGGGCCCGGAACCGTGCGCGCCGGCCGGACCACTCCGGGGGACGGACCCGAAAACGGGCACGCCAGCCGGACCACCCCGGGGGACGGACCCGAAAACGGGCACGCCAGCCGGACCACCCCGGGGGACGGATCCGGGAACGAACGTTCTGTCCGCCCGGGCCCCGCGCCGGGCCGCGGGTTCGCGGCGCGAGAACGAACGTTCTGTCCGCCCAGACTCCGCACCCGGCGCCACCTGAGGAACGATCATGCCCGGCGGACCCGCACCTGGACGGCGGAGCGGGTGTAGACCGCCTCAGCCCGGAACCCGGGCGCGCTGACCTGGGCGAACCGGCCCCTGACCCGCTTGGCGTCGATCACGGTGAGCAGGCCGGGCTTGTCGGCGGTGACCTCCAGGGTGCTGCCCGCGCCGATCACGACGTTCCGGGCGTCCACCTCTCGGGCCCGCAGGGTGCCGCCGCGGATCTCCAGGTCACCGTCCCCGAGAGCGCGGGAGGAGGCTGCGATGAGGGTGCCACCGAGGATCCGCACCCCACCCCGGAACCGGTTGGCGCCACTCAGTGTGAGCACACCGCTGCCACGCAGCGTCTGCCCACCGGGCCCGGAGATGTCGTTGCGCCAGGTGTCGGCCTGGCCGTCGAGGGTGACGTCGACGTCGGACGCGAACGCGCCGTACCCGTCGGCCGCCGTGAACAGGTCGAGGCGGCCCCACTGCTCCGGGCCGTCGAGCAGCGCGTACCCGCCGGGCAGGGCGGTGCTCCGCAGGACCGCGCGCCGCTGGGCGGCGGTCAGATACGGCTGCCGGGTCTCCAGCAGCACCTCGGCGCCCTTCGGCACGGTCAACGGCCGGTCGCGGCCGGTGCGGGGCAGGATGTAGGTGAGGCGCGGCACGATGGACCTCCGGTTGGCGACCCGATCGCCGTACGGGCCCGGAGCACTCTGGGAAGCAGTGGCCAGGAAGTCCACGGCCTGTGCCCGGGCGGCCGTCTTCAGGGCCGTGTTCGCCGGATCGTTGAGGATCGCGGCGGCCAGCGCGGTGGCCAGGATCCGTCCGCTGACGACGTCCAGCGGCGAGTGCATGCCGGCCGTGATCCGGGTGTCGGCCAGGTCGAAGGCCGCGGTGAGCAGTTCCTGGTATTGCTCCGGGAAGGCGTACGCGAAGGAGAGCGCGGCCAGGAACAGCGCGTTGGTGTGCCCGCTGGGGAATCCACCGTCGTCGGCGGGGGTGGTCCCGCGCTGGCGCAGCAGCTGCGGGACGACCACGACCTTGGACCGGTAGACCGGGAATCCGAACTCGTCGACGGCCCCGGTGTCGATCACCGTGCTGTCGGTGGTCATCCGCCAGGGCCGGGGGTACTGGAAGGCGAACTTCGAGGGGTTGGACGACGACCAGTTGCCGCGGACCGTGTTGACCAGGGTGACGATCTGCCCGAGTGACGAGGTGGGCGAGCCGGCGCCGAGGGTGGCGCCGGCCGGTGCCCCGGCGGGGACGAAGTCGCTGACCGTGGTGGCCGGGGTGGTGGCGGGCGCCTCGGTGATCCCGGTGACGGCCAGGGCGGCGCTCTTGTAGGCGTCGGACCAGGGCCCGAGCCCGGCGATGACGGCGTGGCTCTGGTGCTGGCGGTCGACCACGAAGGCGCGGGCGCCCTCGGCGGCGGTGCGCGAGGCGGTGCGGGTCTCACAGAACCGCATGTTGGCGCGCAACGTAGACCGGTCCAGGACGGTGCCGTTGTTCCAGGCGGTGCCGGTGCGCCAGTAGGCCCCGAGCCCGGACAGGACGCGTACGGCGGCGTTGGTCTCCGGGGTGAGGTTGGTGGTCAGGTTGGTCTGGTAATCGTCGACGAAGGCTTTGATCCGGGTGGCCAGGGCGGGCTGGCTGAGCAGGGGGGCGGCGACACCGGCGGCGGTGGCGGCGAGCAGGGTGCGGCGGCTCATCAGCATCAGGGGGAACCTCAGTCTTTCAGGCCGGCGTTCATGTCAGCGCTCATCACGTACTTCTGGAAGATCAGGTAGATGGCGACGAGCGGGACCATGGACATCACGGAGGCGCCGAGCAGGACGGACCAGTTGATGTTCTGCGCGCCGATGATGCTGGCGACGCCGATCTGGAGGGTGAACTGGTTGGGGTCGTTGAGGATGATCAGCGGCCAGAGGTAGTCGTTCCAGCGCCACTGGAAGGAGAAGATCGCCAGGGTCATGATGATCGGCTTGGCCAGCGGCAGCATGATCCGCAGGAAGGTGGAGATCTCACCGGAGCCGTCGATCCGGGCGGCTTCGAGCAGGTCGTTGGGGACGGTGACGAAGAACTGGCGGAACATGAAGGTGCCGGTGGCGGTGATGACCGCGGGCACGATGACGCCGGCCAGGTTGTTGTAGAGGCCGAGGTCGCGGACCACCACGAAGAGCGGGGCGAGGATGGTCTCGCCGGGCAGCATGGTGGTGGCCAGGATGCAGACCGCGAAGATCTTCAGCCACCAGCTCTGGTATTTGGCCAGGGCGTATCCGGCGGCGGCGCTGGCCACCACGGTGAGCACGGTGGCCCCGACCGCCACGATCAGGGTGTTGACGAAGTAGCCGGCGAAGTCGAACTTGGTCCAGGCCTCGGTGAAGCCGTCCAGGGTGAACCGGCTGGGGAAGAACGTCAGCGGGTACGAGAACAGTTCACCGGCCGGCTTGAACGAGCTCATCACGAACCAGAGCGTCGGGAAGCCGTACACCACCACCAGCAGCCACATCACCGCGCTGGAGCTGATCTTCCGAGCCAGGTCACCCGTACGGCTGCCGGGTTTCTTGTTCTGTTTCGGGGTGCGCAAAGCCGGGGGCATGGTTTCGGCAGCCATGTCAGCTCTCCTTCCGGCGGTTGGCCATCAGCTGGATCAGGGCGATGACCATCAGGATCAGCAGGAGGACGAACGACGCCGCGCTGGCGTAGCCGATCTGCGCCTTCTTGAATCCGGTGGTGTAGATGTACTGGACGATCAGGTTGTTGGCGGTGCCCGGCCCACCGGCGTTGACCGCGACGATGAGGCTGTACTCCTTCATCGCGTGCAGCGTGCTGAGCAGGATCACGATGAACGTGGTGGGCGCGATGGCCGGCAGGGTGATCCGCCGGAACTTCTGCCAGGCGCCGGCGCCGTCCAGTTCAGCGGCCTCGTAATACGCGACCGGCACGTTCTTCAGGGCGGCGACGAACAGCAGCATGTTGAACGCGGTGCCGCCCCAGGTCGCCGCGATGATCACCACGATCAGCGACAGGTCGGCGTTCGACTGCCACGGGACGGCGTCGAAACCCATCTCGGTGAGGATGAAGTTGACCAGGCCGAAGTTCTCGCCGAACAGCCAGCGCCAGATCACGCCGGCGATGATCGGTGAGATCAGCCAGGGCAGGAAGAACACGATCCGAGCAAAACCCTTGCCCTTGGTGTACGGGCTGACCAGCAGATATGCCGTGCCGAGCGCCGCGACCAGGCTCAGTGGGACGACACTGCCGGTGTAGATCAGGGTCCGCCACAGCGCCGCCCAGAACGCCGGGTCGTCCATCAGGCGGGTGTAGTTGTCGGCGCCGACGAAGGGGGCGGTGCCGATGCCGGTGTAACTGGTGAAGGAGTACCCCAGGCCGATCGCCGCCGGCCACACGAAGAACAAGCAGAACAGAACCAGGTTGGTCACGATGAAGAGCAGGGGCGCCCCGACGTAGCTGTTCAGCTTCCGCCGTTTCCGGGGCTGGGCTACCGCGGTGTCGACCATGGGTCACTCTCTTTTCAGCGGATGTGGCCCACCCCACGGGGTGGGCCACAAGCCATGGTCGGTCAGCCGAGCTGCTCGTTCCAGCCGTTGACGATGTTGGTGACGGTGGTGTTGACGTCCTGCTCACCGTTGATGAGCTTGGCCATCTCGACCTTGGTGGGGTCCTCGGCGGCGGGCTTGCCGGCCAGCAGCAGCGTGGTCTGGCTGGCCTGGCCGGAGGCCGAGATCGGGTCGGCGGCCGCGATCTCCTTGTTGTACAGCGCGAAGGCGTCGAGTGCCTGCTGCTTCTCGAACGGGTACTTCAGGTCCAGGCCCTGCTCGATCGGCAGGTAGCCGTTGGACTGGGCGAGCTTGGTGTAGTTGGCCGGCTGGAAGAGGAAGTCCACCCACTTCTTGGCGGCCTCGGCGCCGTCACCGTTGAACGCGGTGACCAGACCACCGAGGTTGATGTCGGTGGCGTGCACCGGCTGGGCCGGGGTGGGGGCGGAGGCCCACTCGAACTCGGTGATGCCGTCGGCGAAGTCGGCGACCTGCCAGACCCCGGAGTAGTACGCGACGACCTGGCCGCTCTTGAACAGGGCGCTCGGGTCTGCGCCGGAGGTCCAGACCGACTTCGGCATCACCTTGTCGTCATTGATCTTGGCGAAGTCGGCGATGGCCTGCACGGTGGCGGCGTCCGGCTGGACGTACTTGTTGTCCGGACCGAGCTGGAAGCCCTTGCCGCCGCGGGTGTAGATCCAGGAGCGGATGCGGGCCGGCGAGTTGTCGTAGACCAGCTCGTACTTCGCGTTGGTCGCCGACTTCACCTTGGCGGTGGCGGCCAGGAAGTCGTCCCAGGTCCAGGTGCTGGCCGGGTCGGTGGGGTACTCGACGCCGGCCTTGTCGAACAGGCTCTTGTTGATGTAGAGCCCGGCGGCGGTGACGTCCGAGGGGATGGCCAGGACCTTGTTGTCCTGGATGGTGACGAAGTCCTTGTTGATCTTGTTGGCTTCGTTGTTCGCGATCGACGAGAGATCCTGCACCTGGTTCACCCAGAGCGGGTCGAGGGCCGGGACGCTGGCGGTGTCCGGCAGGGCGTTCGCCTGCGCGGCCTGCTTCAGCTTCTCCTTGTAGCCGTCGTTCGGGATGTTGACGATCTCGACCTTGACGCCCTCCTTGGCCTCGAACTCGGCGGCCAGGTCGGTGTAGCCCTTGTCCTGGGCGTTTGTCGAGTACCAGAAGGTGATGCTCTTGACGTCACCGTCTCCACCATCGGAGCCGGATCCGCAGGCGCTGAGTGCGAGAGTGGCGACGACGCCCACCGCGAGTGTGCTCAGGCGCCCCTTCCGGGCGAAGGCCGAAATGCCCATGACTATCTCCTCGATGAAATGTCTTCTCGTGGCGAGGGACGTTAGAGGAAAGCGCTTACCTCGTCAACGACTTGTTCATTCGGTTGTGCACTGGTTATCGACTTGTGCCTATTCTCGGCAGGCACTCATCGGTAACGTTTCCTAATTGATGCGCAGGCTCAGGCGCGAGGGGGCTTTTCCGGTCACGTAGAGGCGCACTCCGCCCGCCGCGTCGGTCCCGCCGAGAAACTCGTACTCCTCGCCCGGGTGGTACCCCGGGCCACCCTCGGACGGCGTCTCCGGGGCTTCCAGGACGGTCACGGTCAGTGCGTCGTCGCCGACCCGGTAGGTGGCCGGCCCGGACTCCAGATGCCATCGGCCGTCACCCAGCGCGGTGGCGCCGGACAGCTCGCCACCCGGCCGGAAGGCCAGCTCCAAGGACCAGTCCACCACCGCCCCGGCGACCTCCACCTGCAGGTCCGCGCCGGTCTCGGTGAGCGTCACCCGGACGTCGGTGGTCAGCGTGACCTGGTCGCGGGCGCGGCGGGCGAAGTCCATCGCGGCACTGAACCGGCCGTCGTCACCGACGGTATATCGCCCCTGTTCATCACGGTCAGTGACGTCCAGTGGCTGGTAGTACGCGGCGGACACCGCCTCCCGCAGATGCGCGGTGTCCCCGTCGAGGATCAGGCCGTCGGAGCGGAACGGGCCCAGCCCGAAGAACGTGCGGGACAACCGGGCGCTGTCCAGGACGGCGGCGCCGGAATACAGCCGCAGGAAGGTCGGCGAGTTCGCCAGCCCGGAACGGATCCGCTGGTGACGGGCGTGATCGGAACCGCCGAACACCACCGCGGCACGGCCCGGGCGGTGGGCGGCGACCGTACCGGCGGCGGTGAGATGTCGTCGCCGGACCGGATCGGGCGGGCTCGCCGGCGGCAGGACCCGCCCGATCGCCGGATGCAGCAGCAGCGCCGCGGCCGCACCGCCCGGCGAGTCGATGCCCTGCTCCAGCGCCAGCCCGGCGGCCCAGGCCAGATCACCCCGGCCGCGCTGGACGGCGAGCAGCCGCAGCGGCAGCAGGAAGGCGCGTAACGGCACCGGCCACTTCTGGTCCTGGCGCCGGGACAGCACGGTCTCCACGGTGCCGTCCGGCAGCAGCAGGTCCAGGGTCACGGTCAGGTTGGCGGCCACCGCGTCGGCCAGATCGGGGCGGTCGAAGACGTCGGCGATGGTCAGCAGCGAAGGGTTGGAGACGTACGCGGCATAGTTGGCACTGCGCTCGGACCAGAGACCGTCCTCGATGTCGACACCCTCGGCCAGCCACTGCTCCACCCGGTGCCGCAGGGCCGGCCGGGGGTCCAGGCGGTGCAGCCGGGCCAGCGCGGCGGACAGTTCCCACCGGTGGTTCGGGGTGTGCACACCGCCCTTGAGCAGGGCCGGAGTCATCGAGTCGAGCAGCCCGCCGAGATCGTCGGCGAGGGCGTGACCGCGCAGCAGGAGAGCCGCGTCGGCCAGGTCGTTGACACTGAACGCGGAGTCCGGCGGCGAGTCGACGTTGTCGCCGCCGCGGAACAGGCCGCTCGGGTTCTGCAGCCCGCGCAGCAGCCCGGTCAGCTCCCGCGCGGGTTCGAGCAGCGTCTCGTCGCCGGTGTGCCGCCAGGCGGCGGTCAGCGACCGCACCCGCTCGGCCAGCCGGCGGTGCTGCATCGACCGCCACCGGCCGGCGTCCTCGGCGAGGATCCCGGCGACCTCCCGGTCCAGAGCGGCGCGGACCCGGGCGGTGAAGACGGGATCAGGATCGGTCACGTCGTCCTCTTTCCTAATGAACCTAATGACGTGAGAAAATCGGAAAGCGCTTTCTGCAGACGGCCCGGAAAGGTCAGCGGCGATACAGCGCGGGAACTTCCGGAAGGTTGACGGAATGCCGCTCGCCGCTTTCCAGGGCGGCCACGCAGGCAGCCGCCACGAAAGTGGCCGCGAAACCGTCCCAGGCGGTCGCCCCGCGGTCCGTGCCGTCGATCCAGTCCTGCAATTCCCGGCGGTACGCCTCGGCGAATCGGGGCCGCCAGTCGGCCGGCAGTTCCCGGGCGTGCAGACCACGCGCGCGCAGCGAGGTCGGCGGCGGCGCGTCCAGGGTGACGGTGCCCGCCTCGGCGACCAGCTCGCAGCGCACCTCGTAGCCGTACCGGGCGTTGACGAAGATCTCCACGTCGGACAGCACCCCGGACTCGGTACGCAGGATCAGCAGCTGCGGGTCCTGCGTACCGCCACCCTCCGCGGTGGCGCGCGGGGTGTGCACGGTGACCTCGGTGATCTCCTCGTCGAAGAGCCACCGGGTGATGTCCAGCTCGTGCACCGCCGAGTTGGTGATCAGCGCCGAGCTGGGCAGGCCGGGCACCGCGGCCGGGTTGCGGTGCACGTTGTGCAGCATCAGCGGCGTGCCGACCGCACCCTCTTTGAGCAGGGCTTTCAGGTCGGTGTAGCCGGGGTCGAAGCGGCGCATGAACCCGACCGTGACCAGCCGGCGGCCGGCGGCGACCTCGGCCTCCAGGATCCGGGTGCAGCCCTCGACGGTCGGGGACAGCGGCTTCTCGCAGAGCACCGCCTTGCCGGCCGCGAAACACGCCAGCACGAACTGCTCGTGGGTGGCGTCCGACGAGGCGATCAGCACCGCGTCGATGCCGTCATCATTGATCAACATGTACGGGTCGGTGAACACCCGCGCGCCACCACTGTTCGCCGCGACCCCACCGGCCCGTTCGGCGTCCAGGTCGAAGACCCCGGCGACACACGCGCCGGAGACCGCCCCGGTGAGCAGCCGGGCGTGGTCGGCGCCCATGATGCCGGTGCCGATGATCCCGATCCGCTTCACCGTGGTTCCGCCGATCCCGGCCTGGTCGGGTTCGAGCATGGTGGTCATCGGATCTCCTTGAGGAACGCGAGGCTGCTGCGGACGTCGTCGACCGGCCCGGTGCCGTCGGCGGGCGGGCCGGCCAGGGCACAGTCCTGTTCGAGGACGTACCAGCCGGTGTACCCGGCGGCTTCCAGAGCGCTGACGATCCCGGTGATGTCCACGTCACCGGCGCCCAGCGGGGTGTACAGACCGGCCCGGACCCCGTCGATGTACGCCCGGCTGCCGTCCTGCACGGTCGCCGCCACCGCCAGGTTCACGTCCTTCAGGTGCACGTGGGTGATCCGGGCCGCGGCCAGTTCGAGGAGCTCGGCCGGCTGCATGCCGCCGATCAGCAGGTGCCCGGTGTCCAGGCAGATCGGCACGTCACTGCCGTCCAGGACCCGCAGCACCGCCTCCCGGCTCTCCACAGCGGTGCCGACGTGCGGGTGCAGACTGGACCGCAGGCCGCGCTCGCCGGCCATCCGCTGCAGTGTCTCCAGGGTGGCGAACAGGGTGTGCCACTCGGCCTCGGTCAGGTGCACCTTGTGGTCGTAGCTGCCGTCCGCGGACCGGGCCGCCAGCACCACCACCTCGGAACCGGCGGCGGCCAGCACGTCCATCGCCGCGGCGGCCTCGGTGAGATCGTCTGCGGTGCAGACGTGCATCGGCACCGGCAGGAAGCCGCCGATCAGCCCCATCCCGGCCCGGTCCAGGGTGACCCGGACGTCCGCCGGGGTCTGCCCCAGGTAGCCGGTCGGGCCCAGCTCGGTGGCGCGCAGGCCCAGCCCGCCCATCTCGGCGAGGACCCGGTCGGCGGGCAGCTCGTGCCCCCAGCCGGGCGCCTCGCAGACACCCCAGGAGATCGGGGCGCCGCCGATGCGTTCCGTGAAGCCGGTCATGGCTGTCTCCTCCTTCTTAGAGGTGGTCGCGCTGGGCGCGCTTGTCGTCGACGTACTTCTGGTATGCGGTCCGGACCGACTCCAGCGACGAGACCTCCGCCACCGGCACGTCCCACCAGGACCCACTGGACGGGGCGTCCACCATCGGGTCGGCGTCCACGTGCACCACGGTCACCCCGTCGGCCGCGCGGGCCTCGGCGAGCGCGTCGCGCAGCTCGTCCACGGTGGTGGCCCGGAGCACCGTCGCGCCCAGGCTCGCCGCGTTGGCGGCCAGGTCGACCGGGAGGGTGCCGCCGCCGAGACGGCCTGCTTCGTCGCGGTAGCGGTAGGCGGTGCCGAAGCGCTGGGCGCCGACCGACGCGGAGAGCCGTCCGATGGAGGCGTAACCGTGGTTCTGGACCAGGACCACGATCAACTTCACCTTCTCCTGTACGGCCGTGACCAGCTCCTGCGCCATCATCAGGTAGGAGCCGTCGCCGACCAGCACGAAGACCTCACGATCGGGGGCGGCCAGCTTCACGCCCAGACCGCCGGCGATCTCGTAGCCCATGCAGGAGAAGCCGTATTCCACGTGGTAGCCCTTGGGGTCCCGGGTGCGCCACAGTTTGTGCAGGTCGCCGGGCATCGAGCCGGCCGCGCAGACGACCACGTCACGGGGTTCGGCGGCGTCGTTGACCGCGCCGATGACCTCGGTCTGGGCGGGGAGTGGGGTGTGCCCCAGGTGGTAGGCGTGTTCGACGACGGCGTCCCAGGCCTTTACTTTTTCAGCCGATTTTTCGCGATATGCCGCTTTTGTTTGATAGGTGAGCTGCGCCTGGAGTGCCTCCAACGCTGCCCGCGCATCAGCCACCACCGCTTCGCCGGCGTGCTTGGCGGCGTCGAACGCGGCGATGTTGATGTTGACGAACCGGACCCCGGGCGCGGCGAACGCGCTGCGCGAAGCGGTGGTGAAGTCGCTGTACCGGGTGCCGATGCCGATCACCACGTCGGCGTCCCGGGCGAACTCGTTGGCCGCCGTGGTGCCGGTCGCACCGACCGCGCCGAGAGCGAGCGGGTGGTCGTACCGCATGGCGCCCTTGCCCGCCTGGGTCTCGGCCACCGGAATGCCGGTGGCCTCGGCGAACGCCAGCAGCGCCGCGGTCGCCTCGGAGTAGATCACTCCCCCGCCGGCCACGATCAGCGGGCGCTCGGCCGACCGGATCACCGCGATCGCGCGGGCCAGCGCACCGGGCTCCGGCAGGGTCCGCGGCACGTGCCAGGTCCGTGGCCGGAACAGCTCGTCCGGGAAGTCGTACGCCTCGGCCTGCACGTCCTGCGGCAGGGCCAGGGTGACCGCGCCGGTCTCGGCCGGATCGGTGAGCACCCGCATCGCGCCGAGCAGCGCCGACGGCAGCTGCTGCGGGCGCCACACCCGGTCGTAGAAGCGCGACACCGGGCGCAGCGTGTCGTTGACGCTGACGTCGAATCCGCGCGGGTCCTCCAGCTCCTGCAGCACCGGGTTGGCGACCCGGGTGGCGAACACGTCGCCGGGCAGCAGCAGCACCGGCAACCGGTTCACGGTGGCCAGCGCGGCCCCGGTGACCATGTTGGTGGCGCCCGGCCCGATCGAACTGGTGCAGGCCAGTGTGGACATCCGGTTGCGCTGCCGGGCGAACCCGGTGGCCGCGTGCACCATGCCCTGCTCGTTACGGGCCTGCCGGAACGGGACCGCGTCCGGGTCGGTCAGCTCCGCCTCCAGCAGCGCCTGCCCCAGCCCGGCCACGTTGCCGTGCCCGAAGATGCCGAACCAGCCCTCGATCAGCCGGTGTTCGGCCCCGTCGCGTTCGGTGCGCTGGGCGGCCAGGAACCGCACGACGGCCTGGCCCACGGTGAGTCTCATCAGCTCTGTCCCTTCCCGAACGGCAGCCGCGGGTCGATCTCCTGGCCGGTCCAGGTGTCGCGCACCCACGCGTGCTCGGGTTCGTCCTCGATCACCCAGGCCCGCTCGCCGGGCCCGGCCATCACGTTCAGGTAGTAGAGGTCGTACCCCGGGGTGGCCATCGACGGGCCGTGCCAGCCGTCCGGGATCAGCACCACGTCACCGGTCCGGACCTCCCGCACACCGTCAGCGCGCTGATATCCGGGCCCGTCGCCGGCCACCTCGAAGTAGTAGATCTCCTCCAGGGTGTCGTGCTTGTGCGGCGGGTACGACGACCAGTTGCCGCCCGGGGTGAGCACCTCGCAGGCGATGATCCGGTCGGCGTCCAGCACGTCGGTGGAGGCGAAGTTGTTCACCTGCCGGGAGCAGACCCCGGCGCCGCGCATCTCGATCCGCTGCTCGGCGACCGGCACGTGCCGGAACGGCTTGCGCACCGTGGCCCGCGCGGTGGCCAGCGCGAACCGTCCCCCGCCGGCGCTGTGCAGGGTCGTCTCCGCGCCCACCGGCACATAGACGACGTCCGTCGGCCCGTGGAAAACGCTTTCCCGGCCGGACAGCACGGCCCGGTCGCCGCCGTCCGTCTCCACCACCGCGGCCCCGGCCAGCGGCACGACCACGATCTCGTCGGCGCCGGCCGGATGGGTGTGCCGGCCGCCGGGTTCGATGGTCACCACCCGCAGGCCGCTGTAACCCCAGCCCGCCGACTCCGGTGTCACGATCATGCCGCCACTCCCGCCCGCACCAGCTTCACCGCGGCGTCGACCGCCGCGGCCACGTCCCCGTCCGGCGGGTAGAGCAGGGCCCGGCCGACCATCAGACCGCGCACGCCCGGAGCGGCGAGGGCCTTACCCCAGGCGGCGTACGTCTCCTCCGGGCTCCCCGACGGGTCCCCGCCGAGCAGCAGCGCCGGCATCGTGGTGGCCGCCATCACGGCCTCCATGTCCTCCACCACCGGCAGCTTCAGCCAGGTGTACGCGCTGGTCCCGCCGAGTCCGGCGGCGATCGCCACCGACCGGGCCACCGCGGCCGCGCTCAGGTCGTTGACCACCGAGCCGGTGGCGCCCCGCCGGGACAGGAACGGCTCCACCATGGCGAGCAGCCCACGGGCGGCCAGGTCGTCGACGGCCCGCGCCCCGGCCTCCAGGGTGCGGACACTGCCCGGGTCGTCCGGGTCGATCCGGACCAGCATCTTGCCGCCGTCGAACCGCATCCGCTCGATGGCCGCCGCGTCGTACCCGGTGAACCGGTCGTCCAGCTCGAACACGGTGCCCTGCAGGCCGCCCCGGTTCATCGAGCCGATCGCGATCTTGCCGTCCAGCTCGCCGAGCAGCAGCAGGTCCTCCAGCACGTCGGCGGTGCCGAGCACCCCGTCGACGCCGGGCCGGCGCAGCGCGGTCCGCAGCCGGCGCAGCAGCTCGTACCGGTCGGCCATCGCGCCGACGTCGCCGCGGACACCGAGCGCGCCCCGCGCCGGGTGGTCGGCGGCGACCAGCATCAGCCGGTCACCGGGGTCGGCCAGCAGCGGGCGGCGCACCCGGCGGGCGGCGGCCTCGGCCACCGCCTCCGGACGGGTGGCGCGCAGGCCGCGCAGTGCGGCGAAGTCGTCGTCAGACACGTCCGGCCTCCAGGACCCGCTCGACCTCGGCGGTGGTGGGCATCGCGGTCGAGCATTCGAGCTTGCCGGCGACGATCGCGCCGGCCGCGTTGGCGAAACGGATCAGCCGGTCCAGGGGCCACCCGGCCAGCAGGCCGTGGCACAGCGCCCCGCCGAAGCCGTCCCCGGCGCCCAGGCCGTTGACCACGTCGACCGGGGTGGGCGGTACGCGTACCACATCGTCTCTGGTCCTCGCCAGGACGCCGTCCGGGCCCAGCTTGACCACCGCGAGTTCGGCGCCGGCGTCCAGCAGCGCGGCGGCGGCCCGGTCCGGGTCGTCCTCGCCGACCGCGACCCGGCACTCGGTCAGGTTGCCGACGGCCACCGTCACATGCGGCAGCGCCTCCTGGACGGCCTGGTGCGCGGTCTTCTCGTCGGCCCAGAACATCGGCCGGTAGTCCAGGTCCAGCACGGTCAGCGGGCGGCGGCCCCGGGCCTGCCAGGCGGCCTGGTGCGCGGAGCGGCTCGGGTCCTGGGACAGGCCGGTGACGGTGGCCCAGAAGATCCCGGCCCCGGTGATCGCGTCCAGGTCCAGCTCGGCCGGGTCGATCATCAGGTCGGGGGCGGTGGGCTGCCGGTAGAAGTAGAGCGGGAAGTCGTCCGGCGGGAAGATCTCGCAGAACGTGACGGGGGTCGGCAGGCCGGGCACCGCCGACACGAACCGGTCGTCGACGCCCAGCTCGCCGAGGGTGCGGTGGACGTACGTGCCGAACGGGTCCGCGCCCACCCGGGTGATCACCGCGGTCCGGCGGCCGTGCCGGGCGGCGGCGACCGCGACGTTGGTGGCGCTGCCGCCGAGGAACTTGCCGAACGAGGTGACATCCGCCAGGCCGACTCCGGTCTGCAAGGGATAGATGTCGACGCCGACACGACCCATCGTCACGACCTCGAAATCCCGCATCTCACCTCCAAAGGGCGCGTTACAGCAGCGTGTCGCGACGGTTTCCGCGGCACGTGTGAGCAGCCTCTGCCGAGATGTCGATCACGTCAAGACTTTGTCTTGACATTGTTCTCAACGCACTGACAAACTTCCGCAACTGTCAATGAGCCTCCGTCTATGTGGCCAGGTCGGCGCGTCCCCGCCGGGCACCGCACACGATTGACAAAGGTTCGCCGCGAGCGAGGTGCCCACCGATGCCGATGCCGCCCCTTGAGATTGACCGCACCAGCCCCGTCCCCATCTACTTTCAGATCGGCCGTCGCCTGGAAGAGGCCATCGACCGGGGCGAGCTGGTCCCCGGCGAACGCATCCCCACCGAGATCGAACTGGCCGACAGCCTGGACATCTCCCGGCCCACCATCCGCCGGGCCATCGAGGAACTCGTCGACAAGGGGCTGCTCACCCGCAAACGCGGCGTCGGCACCCGGGTCACCGACGTCCAGGTCCGCCGCCGGGTCGCCCTGACCAGCCTCTTCGACGACCTGGCCGCGGCCGGCCGGCAGCCGCAGACCCGGGTGCTCGCCTACGAGACCGACTGCGCCGACCGGCACGCCGCCCGGATGCTCGGCCTGGCCGCCGACGAGAGACTCGTGCACTGCGAACGGCTGCGGCTCGCCGACGGCATGCCCCTGGCCCTGCTGCGCAACTGGCTGCCACCCCGGTTCGCCGGCCTCAACGGCGACGCGCTGGCCACCCGCAGCCTCTACCGGCTGATGGGCGAATGGAACGGCCGGCCGGCCGTCGCCAAACAGCGGATCACCGCGAAAGCCGCCACCCCCGCCCAGGCCCGGCTGCTCGACATCGGCCCGCACACCCCGCTGATCAGCATGCAGCGCACGTCGTTCGACAGCACCGGCGCGGCCGTCGAATACTCCGACCACCTGTACCGGGCCGACCACTACGCCATCGAGGTGACCGTCTTCAATCGGTGAGGCGGGCGCATGCGACGATGCAGCGATGACCGAACGGCTCCTGCAGGTCGACGAGGTCACCGACGTCCTCGAGGTGCGTGAGGCCCTGGAACGGACCGCGGCGGCCCGGGTCACCGCGCTGCGCCGGGACCCCGCGGTGATCGCCGCCGAGCTGCGGGACCCCCTCGACCGGCAGGCCGCCGCGATGGCCGCCGGGGACATGGCGACGTTCATGGCGGCCGGCGCCGACTTCCACCTCGCCGTGGTCGGGCTGTCCGGCAACCCGGTCGCCGAGCGCCTCTTCGCCCCGTTGCGCGACCATCAGCTGCGGCTCGCCCGCCTGGTGCTGACCGTCGCCGACCTGGAGCCGGCCGAGTCCTTC
This sequence comes from Actinoplanes sp. G11-F43, assembly GCF_050589265.1. Lineage (NCBI taxonomy): Bacteria > Bacillati > Actinomycetota > Actinomycetes > Micromonosporales > Micromonosporaceae > Actinoplanes > Actinoplanes sp. G11-F43. Next base: position 173,232 of record NZ_JBNZCE010000010.1, on the reverse strand, counting down.
GCCGAGCATCTGGAGCTCGGCGACCGTCTGCGCGAGCACGACTTCGCCGGTTACTCCCGCATCCTCGACCGCCACCTGGCCCGGCACCAGGGCCTGCTCTGACCCCACCCGGCGTGCCACGCTGCGGCACGATCCGCACCACAACGCGGCACACGAGGTAACCGTGCGTGCCACCCTCCGGCGCGATCCGCACCGCAGCGCGGCACACGAGGTAACCCCGCGTGCCACCTTCCGGCACGATCCGCACCGCAGGGTGGCACGCGCGGTGACCGTGCCGGTCAGCGGGTCGCGGAGACGAAGACGCGGTCGCGGCCGGCGCGCTTCGCCGCGTACAGCGCCGTGTCGGCCCGGGCCAGCAGCTCCTCGGCGGTCTCGGTGCCGTTCCACTGGGCGGCACCGGCCGAGAACGTCTGCCCCAGCGGCGTCACCGACTGCAACCTCTCGATGATCCGGTCCGCGTCGCCCAGCTTGGCGTGGTCGAAGATCGCACCGAACTCCTCCCCGCCGTAGCGGGCCAGCAGGTCCTCCGGACGCAGCTGCCCCTTCCACGCCGCGGCGGCACTGGTGAGCAGCTCATCGCCGCCCTGGTGGCCGAACTCGTCGTTGTACCGCTTGAAGTAGTCCAGGTCGATGATCGCCACCACCACCGGAGTGCCGTGCCGGCGGGCGGCCGCGATCCGGCGTTCCAGCTCCAGATCCCAGGCGCGCCGGTTCGGCAGGGTGGTCAGCGCGTCGATGTGGGCGACCGCGTCCAGCTGGCGGGCCTTGTCCTGCACCTGCCCGACCAGGTCGACCATGCGCAGCGTGAGCAGGACGAACAGCAGGATGGAGCCGATCCCGGCGGCGACCCAGTCGACCCGGCCGCCCTGCAGCACCCCTTGGGCGAGCAGCAGCGCCGGGGCGGCCAGGCAGGCGAGGTTGACCAGCATGACGCGCCGCGGGGACATGTCGGAGACCGGGCGCAGCGGGCGGCCGGTGAGGATCCGCATCGACGGGTGCATGGCCGCGCCGGCCATCAGGAAGGGCGCGAAGGACGACAGTGCGCTCGCGTCCGGGCCGTCGACGGCGAGAACCAGCATCACCAGGCCGAAGATGTGGGTGCTGGCCTGGAGCACCAACGACGCGCTGATCTGCCAGAACGCGGCGTTGCGCTGCCCCATCGAGGTGAAGAAGCGGATCAGGACGCCCAGCAGCAGCACGTCGCCGAACGGGAACAGCGCCGCGTAGACGTCGCCCAGCATCTGGCTGTGCATCCGCATCAGCGGGGTGATCACCAGAAGCCAGCAGGCCAGCCCCAGCCCGACACTGATCATCAGGGCGTCGAGCATGCCCGCCCGATCCTGCCGCCAGGAGGCGCTGCGCACGATGAACAGCAGAGCCGCCGCCTCGACCGGGTAGATGGTCATGAAGATCGGCATGGCGATGTGGGCGGCGCCGGCGAAGTAGAAGCCGTAGCCGACGATGGTGATCAGGCCGGCGCCGGCCAGGAACAGCCAGGGCCACTTCGGCGTGGGGCGGTTCAGCCACACGCCGGCCGCGATGCCACCGGAGAAGATCACCGGTAGCAGGGTCGTCATCAGCCCGCCGATGGGGCTCGTCGAGGTGGCGAACGCCTGGACGAGACAGTACAGAACACCCAGCCCCAGCCAGATCCGCCAGATCCACAGCACCTTCGTCTGCCGGGCGGCGTCGGGTTCGGCGTCGAGGTCCGATCCCGGGTCGCCGGCACGGATGACCGCCACGTCCACCGGCTCACCCGGGTCGGTACGGTTCAACAGAGCCTGCGTCACGTACGCCGCCTCCCCCTTCTCACGTCGCTGTCGCCATCATCGGCAGCCACCGGCCGCGATGCAGCGGTCCGGTGACTTCCGCAACCAGGTCGCCACCGGTCTGCTAGTCGGATCGGCGGATAGGTTGGAGAAGTGAGCGCTGTGACAGTGGTCGGGGCCGGGGTGATCGGGCTGAGTGTGGCGCACGAGCTGGCGACGGCCGGGCACGATGTCCGGATCGTGGCCGATCGTGACGCCGGGGCCAGTGTGTCCGCGGTGGCCGCCGCCGTCTGGTTCCCGCACGACGTGGAGCACACCGCCGAGGTGCTGGACTCGGCCGCGGCCACCTACCGCCGCCTGGAGGTGCTCGCCGCCGATCCGGCGACCGGGGTGCACATGCGGCCGGGCACGGTGTTGTCCCGGGAGGCCGAGCCGGACACCTCGTGGACCCGTTCGGTGCCGCACACCACCCCGGCGCCGTCCCGGCCGGACGGCGCGACCGGGCTGCGCTGCACCGTTCCGCTGGCCGAGACGAGCACCTATCTGAGCTGGCTGCGGGGGCGGGTGCGGGCGCTGGGGGTGCGGTTCGAGACGGCCGCGGTGACGTCGGTGGCCGAGCTGTCGCGGGCGCACCACCCGGACGCCCTGGTGGTGGCGGCCGGGCTGCGGTCCGGGCCGTTGCTCGGCGACGGGTCGTGCTTCCCGATCCGGGGGCAGGTGGTGCGCCTGGCCAACCCCGGGCTCACCGAGTGGATCACCGACGATCAGAATCCGGAGGGCTTGACGTACGTCGTACCCAGGCGCTCCGACGTGGTCTGTGGTGGGACCGGCGAGGTCGGATCGTGGGACGAGCGGATCGACCCGGAGATCGAGGCGGGCATCCTGCGCCGGGTGTGTGCCCTGGTCCCGGAGTTGTCGGGGCAGCCGGTGCTGTCCCGGGCGGTGGGGTTGCGGCCGGGCCGGAGCGGGGTGCGGGTGGGCGTGGTGCCGGGGTTCGAGCGGCCGGTGTTCGCGTGTTACGGCCACGGTGGCGCAGGTTTCACCCTGTCCTGGGGTGACGCGGCCCGGATCGCCGCCCTGATCGATTCACCCGCCACGATGGAGTGAACCCTCAGTAACCGTACAGTCACACGTGCTACTGTCCGGTTCGTGCCCGATCATCCGGTGCCCCATTCTCTGGTGCGCTGTGCGCTGTGCGCGCCGGTGCCCGGTGTCGGCGATGTGTTCCCGCACGGAAGGACGAACATGACGGTCAACGCCAACCTCGACAAGCTGCTCGACAAGAAGTTCGAGGACCACGACCTGCAGGCCCTCCCGGACGCTCCGGTCGACGCGCTCGCCGGGGTGAGCAAGGCCGACGCCGACGCCCTGGACAAGGCGTTCGGCATCAGGACCATCGGCGACCTGGGCCGCAGCCCACAGATCCGGGCCGCGGTCGCGATCACCCAGCTGGCCGACTCCAGCAAGTGACGTGACCCGTGCTGACCGGCGCCACTCCGGCGCCGGTCAGCCGTTCACTTGATCCTTCGGGTCTGGCGGGCCACCAGCTTGTCGTACTCGTGATGCTTGTCCAGCCACTCACCCAGGAACGGGCACATCGGCACCACGGTCCGCCCCCGCTCGCGGGCGTCGTCCATCACCGCGCGGGCCAGCAGCGAACCCACCCCCTGCCCCTCGAAGCCGGGATCGACCTCGGTGTGCGTGTAGACCACGATCGGGCCGGTCACCTGATAGGTGACCACACCGGCGAGCGCGCCGGAATCGTCCCGCGCCTCGAAACGCCCCTTGTCCGGCACGTCGGCCACCGTGATCGTCACGCGCCCATCCAACCATGCGCCGCCAACCGGCCCACCGAGGCCTGATATCCGGGCAAGATGGGTTGAATGCGAAGTCCCACACTCCTCGACTCGGACGCGGTGCTCGCGGTGATGTCCGAGGCGTACGTGGCGGTCACCGTCGGCGGCCGGATCGTGGAGTGGAACCCGGCGGCCGAGGCGACCTTCGGCTGGTCCCGGCGGGAGGCGTGCGACAGCGACTTCACCGGGCTGATCGTGCCGGCCCGGCACCGGGCCACCTACGCGGCCGGGCTCAAGCGGCTGGCCGCGGGCGATCCGGGCCGGCTGCTGCAGCGGCGGATCCAGCTCACCATGGCCCACCGGGACGGTCACGAGATGCCGGTGTCGACCATGCTCACGGTCACCGGCAGCGGCACCGGCCAGGTGGTGCACGCCCTCGCCCACGACGTGTCGGCGAGCCTGCGCGGCAGCCGGTTCACCGTGGTGGAGGCGGCCGTCTCCCGGGGTCTGGCCGAGGCCCCGAACAGTGCCGTGGCCGCCGCCCGGGTGGTGGAGGCCCTGGGCGTACGGATGGGCTGGCCGGTCTCCGAGCTCTGGCTGTTCGACGAGAACCGGCAGATGCTGGTCTGCACCGCCCGGCACAATCGGGCCGGCCGGGACCTGGCCGGTTTCGCCGTCGACGAACTGGCGCCCGGATCGGGGCTGCCGGGCATCGTGCACCGTACCGGCCGGGTCCGCTGGGCGCCCGGCATCGCCGCCCGGATCGGCCTGCACGCCGCGGTCGGGGTGCCGATCCGCAGCGGCTCCCGGGTGCTGGGGGCGCTCTGCGTCTACGGCGACCGGGCCGAGAAACCCGACGCCACCCTGACCAGCCTGCTGTCCGGGCTGGCCGCGCACGTCGGCCAGTACCTGGAGCGTCGCCGGGCCGAGGAACTCGCCATCGACCTGGCCCGGACCAAGGACGAATTCCTCACCCTGGTCACCCACGAGCTGCAGAATCCGCTCGCGGTCATCCTCGGCACGGTGGCGATGCTCGCCGACGACGGGATCGAGGCCGATGAGCGGCGGCGGTACCTGCGGGTGATCGGCAGCAGCGCGGAACGGCTCAGCCTGCTCACCAGCGACCTGCTCGACCTGGCCCGGCTGGAATCCGGCAGCCTGAGAATGGAGATGGAGTCGCTGGACCTGACCGGGCTGCTGGCCGAGAGCATCGCGACCAGTGCCGGCGCCGCCGACGCCAAGGACTTGACGCTGCGCGTCGAACTGCCGCCCTACCTGCCGGTACGCGGTGACCCGGACCGGCTCCGCCAGGTGGCCGACAATCTGCTCTCCAACGCGGTCAAGTACACCCCGGCCGGTGGCACCGTGACCGTCAGCGCCGGCCCGGACAGCGTCGAACCGGACTGGGTGAGCTGGACCGTCACCGACAGCGGCATCGGCATCCCGGCCGAGGAACGTCCCCGGCTGTTCCGCCGGTTCTACCGGGCGTCCACGGCCGTCGACGCGCGGATCCCCGGCACCGGGCTGGGCCTGGCGATCGCCCGGACCATCGTGGAACGCCACCACGGCACGATCGCGGTCGCCGACCGGGCCGGGCCCGGCACCACCTTCGTGATCCGGCTGCCGTACGGGGACTGATCAGGGCGCGCCGGCCTCCGCGTACCGATTCTTGCCACTGGTCTTCGCCGCGTACATGGCGGTGTCGGCCTCCCGGATGATGTCGTCGGCGCCGAACCCCGGCTGGTTGATCGCGATGCCGACACTGGCCGACACCCGCGCCGCGAACGCCCCGATCATGATCGGTTCCTGGGCGTCCGCGATGATCCGCTCGGCGGTCGGCCGGGCGTCGGCGGCACTGGTCAGCCCCTCCAGGATGATCGCGAACTCGTCACCTCCGAACCGGGCCACCGTGTCCGAGGCCCGCAGCCCGGTCCGCAACCGCCCGGCGATGGCCCGCAGCACCGTGTCCCCGGCGTCGTGCCCGTGCTCGTCGTTGATCTGCTTGAAGCCGTCCAGGTCGATGAAGAGCACCGCGAAGTGCCGCCCACCCCGGGCATGCGTGGTCAGGGCGTGTTTCAGCCGGTCGTAGAAGAGCAGCCGGTTCGCCAGACCGGTCAGCTGGTCGTGGAACGCCAGATAGCGCAGCTGATCCTCACGCTCGCGCAGCTGGGACTCCACCTGCTCCCGGCGGGAGATGTCCCGGCGCAGCTCGGCGGTGGCCCGGTCGACCTGCTCCAGCGCCCGGTTCCGGCTGCCGGCCATCACCGCGGTCATCGCCGCCAGCATGATCGTCAACCCGGTGCCGGACGCCAGGGTGAGCCGGCTCAGCCCCCGGTCGGTGACCGACAGCAACCGGCTGGTCGGGAACATGCTGATCTGCCACAGCCGCTGCCCGGCGGTGATGCTGGTGTGGCGTTCCAGATCGCGGTCGTCCACCCGGTTGCCCGGCGCGACGTCGGCCAGCACTGTCGCCGTCCCCGCCGGGTCGACGAGCTGCGCCTGCACCACACCCTGCCCCCGGTCCAGCAGCGTCTGCGACAGGAAGTCCTGAACGCGCAACCCCATCGTCGACCAGCCGATGAACCGGTCCGGGGCGGCCGTGCCCAGCCCGGTGTAGACCGGGGTGGCCAGCGCCACCGACGACTGCCGCAGGCCCGCCGCCACCACGTCGTCGCGCAGCAGGTGATAGGCCGCGCTGATGGCCAGCCGGCCGCTGTCCCGGGCCACCGTGAGCATGGCGCTGGCCTGCGGGCTGGCGGTCATGTCGGTGCCGTGCATCTCCTTACGGCCGTCGAAGCCCTTCTCGAAGATCACGAACTCGTGCTCGGCGACCGCCGGATTCGGCATCAGGACCAGACCGGTGACCCCCTGCCCACGCCAGAACCGCTGCACGGCCGGAACCTCCGCGGTCGTAGCCGGCACGATGAACCCGATACCACTGGTCCCCGGCAGCCGGTTGGCGACGATCCCCGCGGTGATCCGCTGAAAGTCGTCCCGGGTCAGATCGGTCTGGGCACCGATCGCATACCCCAGGTCGGCGAGCGTGTCCCCGTAGCGGGCCACCCGGTCGGTGACCGCGTCGGTGATCTCGGCGGCATACCGGTCCATCAGCTGCCCCGCGTACCGGTCCTCCCCGGTCTCGACCGCCAGATAGGCGCCGAACGAGACAGCGGTGCCGGCCGACAGCACCAGAAGGGTCAACAGCAGCGCGGTCAGACGCCGCCGGGGTACCCGGGCCCGCACCACACTCACCCTCCCCCGTTCGGCACCAGCAGCGGTTCACTGAGCCGCTAACTGTTCCACACGCGGAATGGAATCCACGGGATGACTGAATTGCCCGCCCGACCGGCGGAGGCCACCCCGAAAAGTGGGCGATAACGTTCGCTGACGAGACGATCGCGAGCTTTACGCAACACCGCGGAGGAACTGAATATGGCCGTCCGGCAGCCGGTCCCGCTCGCCCTCATGGCGGTCGGCGTCCTCGCCGGAGGTGGCGGCGCGACAGCCGGTGCCATCGGCGGTATTCGGATCAAGCGGGCCGCGGCACGGAAACGGGAGGACGCGACCCGATACAACGATCGTCACACTGCACACCTGACCGAGCACGAGAAGACGAACGTTGCACTCCAGGATTTCGGCCGACTGCATGAGCAGGCACACCGCCAGGTCGTCTTCCGGATGCGGGACTTCCTGGTACGCCAGAACAAACAGGTCCTGATGCGTGAACACCGGATCCTCGATGGCATCGACTCCTCACATGTTCTCCAGGTATCGGCGCTGCCGAGATTCGATGGGGACATCGAGGACTGGGCCCGTGGCATTCTCCGTACCGCCGCCATCGGGCCCGCCGCGTGGATGGCACTCTGGCACAGCGTGAAACAGTTCGCGCGCGCCAGCACCGGAACACCCATCAACAAACTGCGGGGCGCCGCCGCGGAACGTGCCGGACGGGCCTATCTCGGCGGAGGCAGCATCGCGTCCGGCGGTGGTGGGATGGCCCTCGGAACATTGGTACAGCGAATCGCCATCGGCGGACTGGTGCTTCTTGCCGCGGGACTGACGACATGGATGCAGGGCAGCAGGAAACAAACCGAGGCTGACGAGGTCCGGACCGCTGTCGACATCGCGGTCCAGAAGTTCGCGCATCGCGACGAACTCTTCCGCGGGGTACGCCTGCGCGCGCAGGAGAAGCACGACGTCCTCAGCCGGCTGGCCGCCGAGGCGACAGAGGCCTTCGACCTGCTGGAGTCCGAACATTTCGACATGGCTGTCCACGGCGTACGCCTTCAGAAGGCCCTGATCCTGGTCAAGGCGGTCCAGGAGGTGGCCACCGCACCCGTCGCCGACGAGGACAGCGGATTGAACCCGGACACCGAGAAACTCATCTTTCACTACCGGGCCGCGCGCAAGGAGACAGCGGATGTCTGACCGGAACGACGTCTACGAAGGCACCCCGATGCCGAAGCATATCGATGCCATGGATGCGTTCAACGCGCTCAACCTGATCGTCGGTGTGGTCCGCGAGTCGGTCCAGGTGACGCAGACGGAGAGCACCAAACGCGAGCGGCTCCGGACCTACCGGGAAACCGAGGTCGCTCGGATCAAGGCGTCGGAGACCGCACTACGGGACTACTTCGACCGGATCTTCGAGGAACGGCGGGAGATTCACAGAAAGTTGTTCGCCAGCCTCGATCAGGCGCTGGCATCCGGGGATGTCACCGCGATCCAGGCCGTCGTCGGGGGAATCGTCGAGGTGGCGCGAACGTCACCCCTCGCGGACATCGGCAACCTCAACAATCTGCGGCAGGCGATGGACGATCCGGAGACCGTCTTCGAGCTGTGAGGCATCGCAACCGGATCGCACCCCTGGGAAAGGTGGGGTCGGGGGTGGTGCCGCCGATCAGCACCCGGTGGATCGAGGAGGCGGGTTGATGAGGGCTGGGACGTTCCAGGGCTGGGCCGTGATCGTCCTCGTCACCGCGGCCGTTGTCCTGGGAGCCCGGCCCGGATACGCGACACCGGCCGGGGACTATCAGGACCGGCTGAACAGTGCTGTACAGCAGATGCTGGACACGGTGGTCGGGCCCGGCCGGGCGACCGTCACCACCGCCGTCGAGCTGGATCTGGAGCAGGTCGAGTCGGTGCAGACCACCTACACCCAGGATCCGGCGGTGGGGGCGCTCGCCGAGAACCTGAGCAGCCGGTCGTACACGTCCGCTGACGGCGTGACCCGGTCGGAAAGTTCCAGCAGCGCCCGTACTGGCGCGCTGAATTCCCTGCGAGAGGTCCGGCGGACCGCTCCGGGTGGTGTCAAACGGCTGAGTGTCGCGGTGGTCGTCGACTCGGCCGCTGCCGCCGACCTGCCGCGGCTGAAGAAGCTGGTGGGCGCGGCGGCCGGCATTGACACCGCCCGTGGGGATGTGCTCGCCGTATCGGCGATGCCGTTCCCGGCGGTCGTGACCCCCGCGACGCAGGCCGCGCCCGAGACAGATCCGCACTTGGTGCTGATGGGCGTGGCACTGTCGGCTCTGTTCCTGGTAGCTCTGGTGGTGGCTCTGCGGTCCCGGCGCCGCCGGTCACCTCCGCCGCCGATGCCGACGATTCCGTTGCCCCCGTTGCGTGCCGAACTGGTCAGTGAGCCCCCGGCTCTCCCTCCCGCTGCGCACGGGCGGGAGAACCAGCGCGTGATCGCCCAGCTCGCCGCCGACGACCACGGCCGGGCCACCACCGTCCTCCGTGGCTGGTCCGGCGGCCGATAAGTAACCGGATCTAGTCGAGGGCCGGGACCACCATCGGGGTTCCGGCGACCGGATCGGGGACCACCACACAGTTCAGGCCGAAGACCTTGGCGACCAGTTCGGCGGTGACCACCTCACCGGGTGGACCCTCGGCGACGATCCGGCCGCCGGCCATCGCGATCATGTGGTCGCAGAAGCGGCTGGCCAGGTTCAGGTCGTGCAGCACCACCACGATGGTCTTCCCGGCTTCGGCGTTGAGGCGGCGCAGCAGGCGGAGTAGTTCGACCTGGTGGGCGATGTCCAGGAAGGTGGTCGGTTCGTCGAGGAGCAGCAGGTCGGTGTCCTGGGCGAGGGCCATCGCCACCCACACCCGCTGGCGTTGGCCGCCGGAGAGCTGCCGGATGGGCCGGTCGATCAGGTCGGCGGTTCCGGTGGCGTCGAGGGCGCGGGCGACGGCGTCGTGGTCGGTGTCGGTCCAGCGCCGGAACCAGCCCTGATGCGGGTACCGGCCGCGGGACACCAGGTCGGCGACGGTGATGCCGTCGGGTGCGATCGGGCTCTGTGGGAGCAGGCCGAGGACTTTGGCGACGTCCAGGGTGCTCAGGCCGGTGACCGGCTGGCCGTCGAGGTAGACGGTGCCGGCGCGGGGCGGCAGCAGCCGGGCCAGGCCGCGCAGCAGGGTGGATTTGCCGCAGGCGTTGGCGCCGACGATGGCGGTGACCCGGCCGTCGAGGACGGCGACGTCGAGTTCGGTGACGACGGGCCGCTGGTCGTATCCGAGGGTGAGGCCCTGGGCGCGCAGTCGGCTCATCCGCCGGCTCCTCGTCGGTTCGTGGTGGCGAGCAGCCACAGCAGGTAGGGGGCGCCGACCGCGCCGGTGACCACACCGGTGGGCAGCGGGGTGGGCGTCAGGTGGACGGCTACCAGGTCGGCGGTGAGCAGCAGGGCCGCGCCGGTGAGGGCGGCCGGTGGGATGCCGCCGGCGGCCGGGCCGAGGAGGCGGTCGGCGACCGGGCCGGCGATGAGGGCGACGAAGATGATCGGGCCGGCCGCGGAGACCGCGAGGGCGACCAGGATGACCGCGACGGCGAGGAGGAGGGCGCGGCTGAGTTCGGTGCGCGCGCCCAAGGCCCGTGCCGTGTCGTCGCCGAGTTCGAGGGCCCGCAGGTGGCGTCGCAGGAACACCGCCAGCGGGAGGAGTACGACGATTGCGGCCAGCAGGAGGTCGAGTTCGGCGTCCTCGGCCTGGCCGACGGATCCGGTGAGCCAGTGCATGGCCTGCCGGGCCTCGAAGAGCTGGGCGCGGGTGAGCAGGTAGCCGATCAGCCCGTCGAGGAACACCGCGATGCCGATGCCGACCAGGATGAACCGGTAGCCGCTGACCCCGTCGCGCCAGGCCAGCACATACATCAGGGCGGCCGCGGCGATGGCGCCGAGCAGGGCGAGCCCGCTGACCGCGAGTCCGCTGAGCTGGAGCAGCACGATGCCGGTGACGGCGGCGAGGCCGGCGCCGGAGGTGATGCCGACGAAGTCGGGTGAGGCGAGCGGGTTGCGCAGCAGCTGCTGGAAGATGGTGCCGGAGGCGCCGAGTGCGAGCCCGACGGCGAGGCCGGTGAGGGCGGTCGGCAGGCGCAGGCCGAGCACGACGAAGTCGACGCTGGGGTCGTCGCGCAGGCGCAGCACCGAGGTGATCACTTCGGCGGCGGTGAGCCGCATGCTGCCGGCCATCATGGTGAACACGAACAGTGCCGTCACCACGGCGGCCAGCACGACGGTGACGGTGACGCCGCGGAGCAGGCGCCGGCGGCGGGTGTTGCGCAGGGTGATCGCGGTCGTGGTCATCTAGGCCTCCGACATCCGGCCGTAGCGGACGATCCCGATGAACGCCGGGGCGCCGAGCACGCCGAGCACCACACCGACCTGGAGCTCGTCGGGGGCCACCACGATCCGGCCGAGCACGTCGGCGAGGAGCAGCACGATCGGGGCGAGCAGCATCGAGTACGGCAGGATCCACCGGTAGTCGGGCCCGCACACGAACCGGGCCACGTGCGGGACGACCAGCCCGACGAAGACGATCGGGCCGCACGCCGCGGTGGCCGCCCCGGCGAGCACCGCGACCACGGCGAACGCGGCCGCCCGGGTGGCGGTGACCCGCTGGCCGAGACCGCGGGCGACGTCCTCGCCGAGGGCCAGGCCGTTGAGGGCGCGGCCGAGGCCGAGCGCGGCGATCAGGCCGACGATCAGGAACGGGGCGACCCCGGTGAGCACCGGGAGATAGCGGCCGGCGAGTGAGCCGACCTGCCAGAACCGCAGCTCGTTGAGGGCTGTCACGTTGGTCATCACGATGCCGGTGGTGATCGAGCCGAGCCCGGCGGTGACCGCCGCGCCGGCCAGCGCCAGCTTGATCGGGGTGGCGCCCTCCCGGCCGAGTGAGGCGACCGTGTAGACCAGCAGCAGCGCGCCGATCGCCCCGGCGAACGCGAACCACACGTAGACGCCGGCGCCGCGCACGCCGAGGACGGTGACGGCGAAGACGACGCAGACCGCCGCGCCGGAGTTGATGCCCATGATGCCGGCGTCGGCGAGCGGGTTGCGGGTGACGCCCTGCAACACGGCACCGGCTACGCCGAGTGCCGCGCCCGCCAGGATCCCGATCAACGTACGGGGTACGCGTAACTCCAGCGTGACGGTGCTGGTGATGGATCCGTCCGCGCCCATGCCGCCGAGCGCCGCCAGCACCTCCCCGAGCCCGATGTCCCGGGACCCGAGGGTGATGCTGAGGAACGCGACGACGGCGAGGACACCGCCCAGGACGATCAGTCCCAGGCTTCTTCCCGCGGCGGTCAACTGCCGATGTTCTCGTCCGCGGCGCCCACCGCGGTGGTCAGCTTGTCCAGCTCGGCGGCGAAGTCACCGTAGGTGTGCATCCAGAACGCCGGCCAGGACACCGTGGCGCCCGCCTGCGCAGCCTTGATCTTGAACCAGGTCGGCTGCTTGCCACCCCACTCGGCGTTGGCCTTGTCGGTGTAGCCGCGGCTGTCCCACAGGATCAGGTCGGGCTGGTATTTGTCGGCGTTCTCCCAGCTCAGGTTCTCCCAGTACGGAAAGCCCTTGTCCGGGCTGTCCGGGTTGATCACCTTGAGGCCGAAGCTCTGGAAGTCGAGCAGTTCGGGGGCGTACTCCGGGTTGGCGACGTAGATCTTGTCGTCGGCGGGCGACATCGCGATCGCGGTCAGGTTCGGCTTGGCCGCCACCGCCGCCTTGAACCTGGTGACCGCGTCCTCGAAGCGCTGCTTGTTCGCCGCGATCGACGGATCGTCCACCTCGGCGCCCAGGCTCCTGGCGAGCGCCTCGTAGCCCTCGGCCAGCTGCACGATGGACTTGCCCTGGCTGATCCCGACGATCGGGGCCAGCTCGGCGATCTTCTTGCTCTTCTCGTCGACACCCTCCTCGAGGCCGCTGTTGGCCTTCTCGGCGGGCCACCAGTCGGCGACGATCAGGTCCGGCCGCAGCGAGGCCGCCTTCTCGACGTCGATCTTGCCCCATTCCTCGCCGAGGATCTCGATGCCGGTGAGGTCGAGGTTCCTCAGGTTCGGGTCGGTCTTGACCGGCTCGTCGGCGTAGATCCCGACCGGCCTGATCCCGAACGAGATCAGCGCCGCCGCCTCACCGGCGTGCGCGATGATCCGGGTCGGCGTGGTGTCCGCCTTGACCTCCTTGCCCGACCCGTCGGTGAACGACCACGGCCCGGCCGGCGCCGCACTCGCCCCGGACTCGGGCGTCTCCCCGCCCCCACAGCCCGCCATCGCGACACTGAGGACCGCGACGGTCAGAACCGCACGCCACGCACGCATTATGGATAGTCCGTTCCCTTGACGTCCGTCTAGTTAGGTCAGGCTAACCACACATCGGTCAGTTTGGCTATCCGTCAGTGCGGTCCACCTGTCCCAGCGCCTGGGCGAGCAGCGCGCGCACATGATCATCGGCCACCGAGTAGTAGATGAACGTGCCCTGCCGCCGGGCCGTGACCAGCCGGGACATCCGCAGCTTGGCCAGATGCTGACTGGCCGCGGTCGGCGTGGTGCCGGCCAGCTCGGCCAGGCAGGCGACCGACGTCTCGCCCTGGAGCAGCGCCCAGAGCACCTTGATCCGGGTCGGGTCGGAGAGCAGCCGGAACGTCTCGGCGGCCAGATCCACCTGCGCATCGCTGGGCATGTCGAAATCGGGCAGCGAATCGTGCATCTCCGCAGCATAGTGCCCCTTCGCTGATTGCGTAGTTGCGTATCTTCGTGCTTGCGCATATATGCTGCCGCACATGAAGATCGTGTGGTCCGTCTCCGAGGCCCGGTGGGCCGTCGCCGCCACCGCCCTGTTCGCGGCGGGCCTCGCGGCCCAGCTCGGCGGCGCGCCGGACGGCCTGTGGTGGGCGCTCTACCTGGCCTGTTACGTCACCGGCGGCTGGGAGCCGGGCCGGGCCGGACTACGGGCGCTGCGCGAGCGGCGGCTCGACGTCGACCTGCTGATGGTCGCCGCCGCCATCGGCGCCGCCTCGATCGGCCAGGTGCTGGACGGCGCCCTGCTGATCGTCATCTTCGCCACCTCCGGAGCCCTGGAGGCGATCGCCACCCGGCGCACCGAGGACTCGGTCCGGAGCCTGCTCGATCTCGCCCCGGAGAAGGCCACCATGCTCACCGGCGACACCGAGAGGGTGGTCGACACCGCGGATCTGGCCGCCGGCGATCTGATCCTGGTCCGCCCGGGTGAGCGGATCGGCGCCGACGGCCGGGTCACCGCCGGGCACAGCGAGGTGGACCAGGCGTCCATCACCGGCGAACCACTACCGGCCGGCCGGGGACCCGGCGACGAGGTCTGGGCCGGAACCGTCAACGGCACCGGCCTGCTGCGGATCCGGGTCGAACGGGCCGCCGCCGACAGTGTGGTCGCCCGGATCGGCGCCATGGTCGAGCAGGCCAGTGCCACCAAGGCGCGCACCCAGCTGTTCATCGAGCGGATCGAACAGCGCTACTCGATCGGCATGGTCGCCGCGACGCTCGCCCTGTTCACCGTGCCGCTGCTGTTCGGGGCCGCGTTCGAGCCGACCCTGCTGCGCGCGATGACCTTCATGATCGTGGCGTCCCCGTGCGCGGTGGTGCTGGCCACCATGCCGCCGCTGCTGTCCGCGATCGCCACCGCCGGCCGGCACGGCGTCCTGGTCAAATCGGCGGTCGTGATGGAACGCCTCGGCCGGACCACCCGTGTCGCCTTCGACAAGACCGGGACCATCACCACCGGATTCCCGTACGTCACCACGATCCGCCCGTGCCATCCCGTCACCGAGGACGAACTGTTGTCGGTCGCGGCGGCTGCCGAGGCCGGGTCCGAACATCCGCTGGGCCGGGCCGTCGTCGCCGCGGCCCGGGACCGTGGCCTCACCGTCGAGCCGGCCGCGTCGTTCACGTCGATCCCCGGCAAAGGGGTGTCGGCGATCGTCGGCGGGCGGCTCGTCGAGGTCGGAACGGCCGGCGGAACCCCGGAGGAGGATCGGGGCGAGACGGCCGTACAGGTGACGATCGACTCCCGGCCCGCCGGGATCCTGGGTCTCACCGACCGCCCACGCCCGGCCGCCGCCGGCACCGTCACCGCCCTGCGCGCGCTGACCGGGACCGAGCCGCTGCTGCTGACCGGCGACAACCCCCGAGCCGCCGCGCGGGCCGCGGAGGCCGCGGGCATCCGCGAGGTCCGGGCCGGCCTGCTGCCGCGGGACAAGGTCGCCGAGGTACGCCGGGAGACCGCCGCCGGCCGGCGCCTGCTGGTGATCGGCGACGGGGTGAACGACGCCCCCGCCCTGGCCGCCGCGCACACCGGCATCGCGATGGGCCGCGCCGGAGCCGATCTCACCATCGCCACCGCCGACGCGGTGATCGTCCGCGACGACCTGACCACCGTCCCCGCCGTGATCGCGCTGTCCCGCCGGGCCCGCCGCCTGGTCCTGGCCAACCTGGCGATCGCCGGAACCTTCATCGTCGTCCTGGTCACCTGGGACGTCGTCGGCCACCTGCCGCTCCCCCTGGGCGTGGCCGGCCACGAGGGCTCCACCATCCTGGTCGCCCTGAACGGCCTCCGCCTGCTCCGCGACTCCGCATGGCGCCCCGGGCCGTCCTAGGCCTGCGCGGCGGCCCCGGCGTGACCCCGCGAGGGCCGCGCCACGCCGGGTTCAGCCGAGGGCGCCGACGGTGGTCAGGTGGCGTTCGCGGCCGGATTCGGTGACGACTGTGATCGACAGGTTCAGGGGGGTGCCGTTCGTCTCGGCGGAGAGCGCCGCCCGGGACCCGGTGGCGATCACCGGGAGTTCCCGGGACGGGTTGCCGGCCACCGGGGCGGTCAGGCGCCAGCGGCGGATCGCCTCGGCGGCCGGGTCGGTGCACAGGTGCAGGAGCAGGTGGCCGGACGGGTTGCGTTCCGGGTGGATGCGGATCGTGTAGCCGTCGGCGGACCGGGCCTGGGCCCCACTGTCCGGGCAGGCCGCTACCGCCTCGACCGGGGCGATCGCGCCTCCGGCCAGCACCAGGACCACGCTGATCACCGCAGCCAGCGTCGATGACGCGGCCACGGCCAGGCGGCGGCGCGGTCCCCGGGGGCCGGGAGTGCCGGCGATCAGCACGAGACGATCGGGGTGACGGGCCAGCCGGGGGCGGCCCGCGAGTCTGGCCCCGTCGTAGTGGAGCGTCACCGCCGCGCCTCGGTGGCGGATGGCGTACCGGCGCTGGGTGGCTCCGGTGTCGAGCAGGCCGGACGCCCGGCAGGAACGGATCACGACGCCTCGGCTTCTCCCTGATCACGATGTCGCCGGTTGGTCGCCCCGGGGCGCCGGGAAGTTCCGGCGACCGCCAGGAAATCTGACACACCGCGCACCGGCACGGACACGGCCGAAGGTCCCGTCCTCACGAAAGCACAACCTTTGTTCCTGCAGCTCAATGGCGCTTGCAGCATTGTCGCACGACTACTGCCGGGGCTAGGTTCTGTGTGGCGGACCGTGTGGGAGCGAGGCGCGATCCACCACACAGAACCTAGTCATCGAGGGCCTACCGGAGGGACACCATGGGCAACCACGGGCACGGACTGCGGCATGCGCTCACCCCACATTCACACGACAGCGCCGACAAGGTCGACGACGCGCTCGAAGCGTCCCGGGAGGGGATGCGGGCGCTCTGGATCTCGCTCGCCGTGCTCGGGGTGACGGCTGCCGCGCAGGCGGCGATCGTCGCCTTCTCCGGCTCGGTGGCGCTGCTCGGCGACACCCTGCACAACGTGGCCGACGCGCTCACCGCCGTGCCGCTGGGCATCGCGTTCTGGATCGGGCGGCGGGCCGCGACCCGGGCGTACACCTACGGGTTCGGCCGGGCCGAGGATCTCGCCGGGGTGTTCATCGTGCTGGTGATCGCCGGGTCGGCGGTGGCGGCCGGCTGGTTCGCGGTGGACCGGCTGCTGGACCCCCGGACCATGACCCATCTGCCGTGGGTGTTCGCCGCCGGGCTGGTCGGGTTCGCCGGCAACGAACTGGTGGCCCGCTACCGGATCACGGTGGGCCGGCGGATCGGGTCGGCGGCGCTGGTCGCCGACGGGCTGCACGCCCGGACCGACGGATTCACCTCGCTGGCCGTGGTGCTGGCCGCCGGTGGGGCCTGGCTGGGCTGGGGCTGGGCCGACCCGGTGGTCGGGCTGGCGATCACGGTGGCGATCGCCTTCGTGCTGAAGGACGCGGCCCGCGAGGTCTACCACCGGCTGATGGACCGGGTCGATCCGGAGCTGGTCGACCGGGCCGAGGCGGCGTTGCGGGCGGTGCCCGGTGTGCGGGACGTGCCGGTGCTGCGGCTGCGCTGGATCGGGCACCGGCTGCACGCCGAAGCCGGGATCGTCGTCGACTCCGGGCTGAGCCTGGTGGCCGCGCACGAGATCGCCGCCGACGCCGAGCATCGGCTCGGCCACGGGGTGCCCCGGCTGTCCGGTGCGATCGTGCACGTCGACCCGGCCGGCCACCCCGGCGATTCGTGTCACGGCGAGCTGTCCCATCACCGGCGTCACCGGCTGGATAAAGTGGAGGCGTGACTGCGTACCCGTACCGGATGCGACGGTCCCTCCTGCTCCTGGTCCTGATGCTCGCGGCCGTCGTGGTGATGGTTCCCCACCAGCACCACGACGTGCCGGCCGCACTGTCGGTGTGCGCGGAGCACGACACGTTCCCCGCCCACGAGCAGCGCGACGACTCCCCGGTCGCCGCGCGCGGGCGTCTCCCCGGCCCGGACACCACGGCCGTCACCGCCACCACCGTCGTCATCGCGGCGATCATCACGGCACGGCACACCGGCACCTCCGTCGATCTGAGTCTTCTGGGCGTGTTGCGGGTATAGGAGCGCGGCTCCGCCTCCCCCACCTCCCCGCGGACCAGAGAGACGAGACACGTGCACCCACAACCGAATCGCCGGACCACCCACGCCTACGGATCCCCCAAATACCTGCTGGTGTACGACCGGTGGGGCACCGCCGGACGCCCGGTGGTGCTGCTGCACGGCCTGCAGTACGACCGGACCATGTGGTGGCCGGTCGCCGCCGACCTGGCCGACGCGTGCACCGCCATCGCCGTGGACCTGCCCGGTCACGGGGACTCGGCGCCCCGCGACGACTACTGCACCGACCGGCTCACCCACGACCTGGCGATGCTGATCAGCCGGCTCGACCTGCGGCGGGCGCCGATCCTGGTCGGGCACGGCGAGGCGGCCCGGGTGGCGGAGCGGTTCGCCGAGAAGTACGCCACCCACGCGGTGATCGCGGTGGCCGGCGCCCGGCTGGACGAGGTGCCGGAGGCGTACCGGCAGTTCGCGGTGGCCCGGCCGGATCCGGAGCTGGCCGGGGCGTACCGGCAGCGGCTGCCCCGGCAGACGACGACACCCGGGCAGGTGGATCTGGGCGACTGTTTCCCGCACCTGCGCGACCCGGCGGCGTTCGCGACCCTGCTCAAAAGCGTGCGATGAGAACGGCCTCGCTCAGAAGCGCGCGGTGAGGGCGGCCCCGCTCAGAAGCGCGCGGTGAGGCCGGCCCTCCTCAGAAGCGCGTGGTGAGGGCGGACCGGACCGCGTTCAGCAGTTCGGCACGGGTGAACGGCTTCTCGATCAGGGCGATGTCCGGGTCGAGAACGCCGTGGGTGCTGGACAGGACACCGGCCGCGTACCCGGACATGTAGAGCACCCGGGTCAGCGGCCGGTACCGCACCACCTTCTCGGCCAGCGCGGTACCCAGCATGGTCGGCATCACCACATCGGTGAGCAGCAGGTGGATCTGCCCGGGATGGTCCTCGGCGATCCGGACGGCGGCGGTCACGTCGGCCGGCGCCAGCACCTGGTAACCGCTGCTGACCAGCATCCGCTCGCACACCAGGCGCAGCGACGGCTCGTCCTCGACGAGCAGCACCGTCTCCCCGGCGCCGTTGAACGCCTCAACCGGCGCGGACCGGGCGCCGACCTCGGTGGGCCGGCGGTCGGTGACCGGCAGCAGCACCGACACGGTGGTGCCGGAGCCCTCCTCGGAGTCGATCCGGACCCCGCCGCCGGCGCCGGTGATGATGCCGTACACCATGGCCAGGCCGAGACCCGTACCTTTGCCGGTGGGTTTGGTGGTGAAGAACGGCTCGAAGATCCGGTCGATGATGTCCGGGGGCATGCCGGTGCCGGTGTCGGTGACCCGCAGCCGCACGTACTCACCGGGCGGGATCGGCGGCCCCTGCACCTCGAAGTCGTCTCCGACCACCACACCGCCGGTCTCGATGGTGAGGGTTCCGCCGCCGGGCATCGCGTCCCGCCCGTTGACCGCCAGGTTGACCAGCACCTGTTCCAGGTGGCTGGGGTCGGCCTGAACCGGCCCGCAACCGCCGTCGTGCACCACCCGCAGCGTGATGTGCTCGCCGATCAGCCGCCGCAGCATCTCCTCCACGTTCTGCACCACCGTGCCCAGGTGCACCACCTGCGGACGGGTCACCTCCTTGCGGGCGAACGCCAGCATCTGCCGGGTGAGGTCGCTGCCCCGGCGGGAGGCCCGCAGGATCTGCTCGGTGTCGCGGTGCACCTCGGCCCACGCCTCACCGCAGTCGCACGGGCTCGCCGTCCGGTCGCCGGCGTTCTCGGCGATGAACGCCGCGTAGTTGCTGATCACCGCGAGCAGGTTGTTGAAGTCATGGGCGACCCCGCCGGCCAGCTGCCCGAGACTCTCGATCCGCTGGGTGCGCTGCAACTGGTCCTGCAGCCGGGCCCGGTCCGCCTCCTGCCGCAGCCGGGCCCGCTCGGCCTCGGCCTCCAAGCGGTCGCTGATGTCGCGGACGGCGGCGGACACGAACAGGCCGGTGTCAGTCTGCAGGCCGCTGAGGCTGATCTCGGCCGGGAAGACCGTGCCGTCCTTGCGGCGGGCCCGCAGCGGCTGGCCGCTGCCCATCGCCCGGTGCACCGGGTCGCCGGTGTACCGGTTGCGCAGCGCCCGGTGCCCGCCGCGGATGTCGTCCGGCACCAGACACTCGATCAGCCTGCCGATCAGTTCCTCGCGGTCGTACCCGAAGAGCCGTTCGGCCTGCGCGTTGACGAAGACGATCCGCCCGGACGCGTCCGAGCCGACCATGGCGTCGGGTGCCGCGTCCAACAGCTGTTCGAAGACGGTGGACGGGATCACGATTCTTCGTACCGCAGGTCAGCGGCTCCCGGACGGGTTGCACCTGGATTGCACCCGATCACCCGGTCGGATCACGCGGTGGGACGGCCAGACCCGTCGCCCGCTCGACGGCGGCGACGGCCCCGGACCGGGGCTCCTGGCCGGTGATCCGGACGTCCGGATCCGGCGACGGGATGCCGCCGCCTCACCGGCCGGTCAGGCGGCGTAGTTCGGTGTCGAGGCTGCTGCTCCAGCGCAGGTCAGCCAGGGATGGTGGGGGGACCACGATCACCGGGCAGGGGGCCAGCCGGATGCAATGCCGGGCGACGCCGGCGCCCAGCCAGCGTCGCCGCCGGCTGCCCAGCACGATCAGGTCGTCATCGTCGTCGACCTGGTCGACGAGTGCCGGGCCGGGCCGGCCGCCGGGTGTGCAGTGCACGAGGGCGATCCGGGCCGGCGCCCGGCCGAACGCGGCGTCCACCGCCTCCTCGATGAGCCGGCCGCTGGCCCGGGCGAGTTCGGCCGCCCAGGGTGGCGCCGGTTTGCGGCCGTGGTCGGCGTCCGGCCAGGTGCGGACCACGGTGATCGCGGTGAGGCCTCGGCGACGGCCCTCGGCGACGGCGTAGCGCAGGGCGGCCAGGCCGGGCAGCGATGTGGACGCCCCTACCACGACCCGGCCGGGGAGAGGGCTGTTCATCCCCTCAGTGGACCGCCGCGGTGATCACCTGACAAGCGTTGTTAACGACTTTGGTACGCCCATTTCAGCCGGCTCGGCACCGGCGGGGCGGGTGGCTGCACCGTGGCGCCGGAGTCCAGCGCGGCCCGCCGGGCGTAGCGCAGAGCCGCCACCAGCCGGTCCACGTCGTGGCTGGCGCCGCCGGGCACCTCGATCTCGACCTCGATGCGGTCGCCGCGCACGACGACCGCATCGGTGCCGCCGGCCGAGACACCGGACTGCGGTGTCCAGGCCAGCCGGTGGATGGTCCACGGGGTCACCGCGGTCACCCCGCCGAGGTTCCAGCGCAGCCGCGGCCGGATGCGGTGCCGCCAGCCGATTTCGAGGCCGCCGAGCGCGCTCACCACAATGGACGCGATCATCACCGGGTCCGGGAGGCCGGGGGCGATCCAGTGGACCGCGGCCGGGACGGTGAAGACGCCGGCCAGCCCGGTGAGCAGCACCTTGCCCCAGGCGCCGGCGGAGACCGGGGAGAACTCGTGGACGATGGTCAGGTCCCGGTCCACCGGGCGAAGATCCTCCTGGCCGGCGGCCGGCTCACCGTCGTCGTCGATCCCGGTGGGCAGACCCCTGGCCCCGTCGTACGCCACCTCCTCCACCTCGTCGACGGGCAGCCGGGGCACGTAGACGTGGCCGTCGAGTTCGACCACGCACCACGATCCGGTCTGGGGGCTGCCGTAGAGGGTGGCCGGCCGGGTGCTGATCCGGGTGTCGCCGGGGTGGTCGTCGAGAGGGCCGTTCTCCGGTCCGTCGAAGTAGTCGACGCAGAACTGGCGGGCGCGCCCGTCCGGGCCGGGGATCAGCACGAACACGTCGTCCTGGTCGGTCTCCATGGCCCGGACCGGACGAAAGGGACGGTCGTGGTCGAAGAGCCGCCGCAGGGCGCGGTGCCGGGTGCCGGCGCGGGCGATGAGGGCCAGCCCGGCGCCGGCTCCGACGGTGAGCGGCAGCAGCAGCCAGGTGATGTCGTAGGGCTCGCTGCGCAGCTGGCGTAACCCGTCGTCGTCGACGAGCAGTTCGACCGGGGTGCCGATCGGGTAGTCGGTGGCGGCCAGCACGTCGATGTCGAGCCGGCCGTCCGGGGTCTGGACGGTCAGGACGGTGTCCTCGTCGCGGTAGCCGTGGACGACGGCGGTGACCGACCGGGCGCCCGCTTCCTGGGCGGTGACCCGCTGCTGCTGGCGCAGGGTGGCGGTGATCCCGGCGAGCGAGACGGCCAGCAGCAGGAGCCCGCCGACCAGGGCACCGGTGCGGACCGGTATCCGCAGCGGGCGCGGCGGCCGGCGCCGGGGCGCGTCGTCGGGTTCGATCCGGTGCCGCAGCCGGGCCACCACGACGGTGGTCACCACCAGCAGGACCGGCAGGGCGGCCCGCCATTCCAGTCCGGCGTCGTCGGCCCGGTCGGCGGCCGCCCACAGTCCCAGGCACGCCACCGCCAGGGCGGCCGCCGCCCACCGGTGCAGGAAGGTGGTCACGGCTACCGCCGCCAGCAGGCCGATGCCGAGCGACGTGACGGGTTCGGCGTCGCAGGGTGCCGCGGTCGAGCAGCGAAGGTCCGGGATGGTGAAGAGGGTCAGCAGGAAGACGAGGACCGCTGCACCGACGACGGCGAGGTCGGCGCGGGGGTGGGGGCGCATCCGATGATCATGCCGCACCCGGTCGCCGGCGTGGGGGCACCCGCCGGTGCCTGATCCAGCCGTCCCAGCCGCGTTCGCGCAGCAGTTCCCGCATCCGTTCGGCGCGCGGATCGCTCTCGTCGGCGAGGGCGTCCAGCAGGTCGAGCGAGGTGTCGTCGTCCTCGGTGGTGTATCCGGCGGCGGACGCCTCCTCGGCCAGTGCGGCCATGATGTCGGCGGCCTCCTCGATCCGCTCGTCGCCGACGTCGTCGATGTCGAGCATCTCGGACAGCAGACGGTAGAGGCGGACCAGCCGGGGGTCCTCCAGCTGCTGGAGCTTCGACGGGATCCAGCCGGCGACCTGGTCCGGCCAGCGGGCCGCCATGATGATCCAGCCGTCCCGCTCGCCTTCCAGGATCCGCTCGGAGGCGCCTATCTCCCGCAACCGGTGGAGATAGGCGACCACCTCCGGCGGGAGCGCCGCCACGTCCCCGGCGGCCAGCCGCGCGATCTGCTCGCGGCTGGTCTGCCGCCGGGCGATCTCGTCGGCCAGCCGGTCGTCGATGCGCTGGATCGCCGTGGCGAAGGCGTCCGGGCCGGCGTGCAGCAGACCGTCGATCTCGGACAGTGGCACCCCGGCGTCGGCCAGCGTACGGATCTTGAGGAGGGCGACGACGGCGGTGGCGCCGTACCGCCGGTAGCCGGAGGCGTCCCGCTCCGGCTCCGGCAGCAGGCCGACCTGATGGTAGTGCCGCACCGTCCGCACCGTGACGCCGGTGTAGGAGGCCAGTTGCCCGATCGTCAGCATTACTGGATTCTGCGCCGGTACGTCACGGTGGCGAAGACGTAGGCGACCACCATGATGACCGCGCACCAGCCCAGTGCCGGCCAGATGCCGTCGCCGGCCGGGCGCCCGGCGAACAGGTCGCGCACGGTGTCGACGATCGCGGTCGCCGGCTGGTTCTCGGCGAACGCCCGGACCGGGCCGGGCATCGTCGCGGTCGGCACGAACGCCGAGCTGACGAACGGCAGGAAGATGATCGGGTAGGCGAACGCGCTCGCCCCGTCGACCGTCTTGGCGGTCAGCCCGGGGACCACCGCGACCCAGGTCAGCGCCAGGGTGAACAGGATCAGGATGCCGGCCACCGCCAGCCACTCGGGCACCCCGGCCCCGGTGCGGAACCCGAGCAGCAGCGCCACCAGGATCACCACCACCAGCGAGATCAGGTTGGCCACCACCGAGGTCAGCACGTGTGCCCAGAGCACCGCGGACCGGGCGATCGGCATCGACTGGAAACGCTCGAAGATGCCACCTTGAAGATCCTGGAAGAGCCGGTACGCGGTGTACGTGATCCCCGACGCGATCGTGATCAGCAGGATTCCGGGCAGCAGGTAGTCGACGTAGTCGCCGGTGCCGGCCCCGGTCTCGATCGCCCCGCCGAACACGAAGACGAACAGCAGCATCATCGCGATCGGCATGACGGCGGTGGTGATGATGGTGTCGGGGCTGCGCGCGATGTGCTTCAGCGAGCGGCCCAGCAGGATGATGGTGTCGGTCACTTCGTCCCCCGGACGACGGCGAGGAAGATCTCCTCGAGGGTGGGCTGTTTCTCCACGTATTCGACGGTGGCCGCGGGCAGCAGCCTGGTCAGTTCGGCGAGGGTTCCGTCGACGATGATCCGGCCCTCGTGCAGGATCGCGATCCGGTCGGCGAGGTGTTCCGCCTCGTTGAGGTACTGGGTGGTCAGCAGCACGGTGGTGCCGCCCCGGGCGAGTTCCTGGACGGCGTCCCACACCTCGATCCGGCCCTCCGGGTCCAGCCCGGTGGTCGGCTCGTCGAGGAAGATCACCGGCGGGTTCCCGGCCAGGCTCATCGCGATGTCCAGCCGCCGCCGCATGCCGCCCGAGTAGGTGCCGGCCCGCCGTCCGCCCGCCTCGGTCAGCGAGAGCCGCCGCAGCAGTTCGTCGGCGATCTCGCCGGGCCGCGGGAGACGCCGGAGCCGGGCCACCATGATCAGGTTCTCCCGGCCGGTGAGTATCTCGTCGACCGCCGCGAACTGCCCGGTCAGGCTGATCGAACGGCGTACCCCGGCGGCTTCCCGCAGCACGTCGAACCCGTTGACCGTCACCTCGCCGGCGTCGGCCCGCAGCAGCGTCGACATGATCCGGACCAGGGTGGTCTTGCCGGCCCCGTTGGACCCGAGCAGGGCGACGATGCTGCCCCGCTCCACCGCGAGATCAACCCCACGGAGAACTTCGAGATCCTTGAACGATTTATGTACGCCTACCACACGTATCGCCTGCTCGGCCCGCACTGAGGTACTCATGCCGGCCATCATGGAGCCCTGACGCAGCGTCAGGGTCAAGCCCCGATCCGCAGCCGTTAACGCGTTATTGACGCCCATTAACGCTCTTTTGACGCCCGGGCACGGGCGGTCGCCGGGTGTCCGGTGCCAGGCTTCCGGGGTGACCACCATGAGCGACTGGATGCTGCGCGGACAGGAACAGTCCGGCGAGAAACCGCACAGCTGGTGGAAGGTCATGTGCCTGACCGGTGTCGACTACTTCTCCACACTCGGCTACCAGCCCGGTATCGCCGCGCTCGCCGCCGGGGTGCTGTCCCCGCTGGCCACCCTGGTCCTCATCCTGGTCACCCTGCTCGGGGCGCTGCCGGTGTACCGCCGGGTGGCCGCGGACAGCCCGAACGGCGAGGGCTCGATCGCGATGCTGGTGAAGTTGCTGTCGTTCTGGAAGGGCAAGCTGTTCGTCCTGGTCCTGCTCGGGTTCGCGGCCACCGACTTCGTCATCACGATCACCCTGTCGGCGGCCGACGCGACCGCGCACATCGACGAGAACCCGTACTGGCCGGACACCTGGCACGGGCAGGAGGTGCTTGTCACGCTGCTGTTGATCGCGGCGCTCGGCGCGGTCTTCCTGAAGGGTTTCACCGAGGCCATCGGCATCGCGGTGGTTCTGGTCGGTGTCTACCTCGGACTGAACGTGATCGTGCTCGGCGACGCGCTGTGGCAGGTGTTCACCCATCCGACCGTGGTCACCGACTGGACCACCGCGCTGACCACCTCGCACGGCAGCCCACTCGCCATGGTCGGCATCGCCCTGCTGGTCTTCCCGAAACTGGCGCTCGGCCTGTCCGGCTTCGAGACCGGGGTGGCGGTGATGCCGCACATCAAGGGCGACCTGCGAGAACGCGTCCGGGGCGGGAAGCGGCTGCTCACCACCGCCGCGGTGATCATGAGCGTGTTCCTGCTGACCAGCAGTGTCGCCACCACCGTGCTGATCCCGGCCGAGGAGTTCCAGCCCGGCGGCGAGGCCAACGGGCGGGCGCTGGCCTACCTGGCGCACCGGAATCTCGGCACCGTGTTCGGCAGCGTCTACGACATCGCCACCATCGCCATCCTCTGGTTCGCCGGGGCGTCCGCGATGGCCGGGCTGCTCAACCTGGTGCCCCGCTATCTCCCGAAGTTCGGCATGGCACCCGCCTGGGCCCGAGCCGTACGGCCGCTGGTCCTGGTCTTCACCGGCACCGCCTTCCTGATCACCTGGATCTTCGACGCGGATGTGGACGCGCAGGGTGGGGCGTACGCGACCGGGGTCCTGGTCTTGATCACCTCGGCCGCGGTGGCGGTGACCCTCTCCGCCCACCGCACCGGGCAACGTGCCCGCACCTGGGGTTTCGGCGCGATCACCGCGGTCTTCGTCTACACCACGATCGTCAACATCGTGGAACGCCCGGACGGGGTGAAGATCGCCGCCTGTTTCATCGCCGCGATCATCGTGGTGTCGCTGCTGTCCCGGATCTTCCGGGCGTTCGAGTTGCGGGTCGCCCGGATCGACGCCGACCCGGTGGCCCGCGGCTGGCTGGAGGAGATCGGCAACCGGCAGATCCGGCTGATCGCCAACGAGCCGGAGGCCCGCGACACCCGGGAGTACTCCGACAAGCTCGCCCAGATCATCGCGGACAACGACATGACCGATCAACGCGACGTGTTGTTCGTCGAGGTCACCGTCCGCGACGCCTCCGACTTCGAAACCGACCTGCTGGTACGCGGGGAGCTGCTCCACCACCGGTACCGCGTCCTGACGCTGGAGAGTTCGTCGGTGCCGAGCGCCCTCGCCGCCCTGACCCTGTGGATCCGGGACACCACCCACCGGCGGCCGCACATCTACTTCGAGTGGACCGAGGGCAGCCCGGTCGCCAACTTCGCCCGCTACCTGATCTTCGGGCAGGGTGAGGTGGCCCCGGTGACCCGCGAGATGATCCGCCAGGCCGAACCCGACCGGCGCCGGCGCCCGCACGTGCACGTCGGCTGAAGCCGTCATGAAACCACGGTGATCCCGGCGCCGGGCACCGTCTCCGGCATGACAACCGACTCCGTCACGGGGACCGGGCTGCGCCGGTCGTACGGCGAACAGACGGTGCTCGACGGCATCGATCTGCGGGTCGCCGAAGGCACCGTGTCCGCCCTGCTCGGCCCGAACGCCGCCGGCAAGACCACCATGGTCCGGATCCTGTCCACAGTGATCGACGCGGACTCCGGCGAGATCGGCGTCGGCGGCCACGACGTGGCAGCCGAACCCGACCGGGTCCGCAAGCTGATCGGGATGCGCCGCCGCCTCGACCTGGCGATGAGCCGTTCTGGACATCCGCTCCCCCACCTCCTGGACGGTGTCGGGATGCGCAGCCGCCTCGACCTGGCGATGAGCCTGATCGGCGACCCGCGGGTGATCTTCCTGGACGAGCCGACCACCGGCCTCGACCCGGGCGGCCGCCGCGACATGTGGCAGCTGGTCCGCGACCTGGCCGCCGACCGGGTCACCGTCCTCCTGACCACCCGGTACCTGGAGGAGGCCGACCGGATCGCCCTGCTCGGCCGAGCACCGCTCGCGCCCGGGTGACCAGGATCCGCAGGGCTTTGCGCGGGTTCTCCGGCTGGGCGGCGCCGGTTCAGATCCCGTCGATGAGCCGCCCGGTGCCGCATCCGGCGTGTGGATCGGCGGCGAGCGGCGCGATCAGGCCCTGGAGCCGTGCGCCGGGAATGTCGCGCCCCCGGCAGGCCACCCGGGACAGCAGGACGAGGCCGGGGGTCACCGGCTCAGCGTATCGACGCCCGCTGGCACCGGTTTTGGTTCCTTCGCGGATGATCCGGCGGGAAACTACCCTGGACGGCATGACCGCGATGGCGCCCACCCGCACCGAGACCGACCTGTCGTTCCTGCTGGACCACACCAGCCATGTGCTGCGGACCCGGATCGCGGCGGCGCTGGCCGAGATCGGGCTGACCGCGCGGATGCACTGCGTGCTGGTGCACGCGCTGGCGGAGGAGCGGACCCAGATTCAGCTGGCCGAGCTGGGCGACATGGACAAGACGACCATGGTGGTCACCGTGGACGCCTTGGAGAAGGCCGCTTTTGCGGTACGCCGTCCGTCCAGCACCGATCGGCGCGCCCGGATCATCGCGGTGACCGAGTCGGGGGCGGAGATCGCCCGGCGCAGTCAGGAGATCGTCGACCGGGTGCACCGGGAGGCGCTGGGTTCGCTTTCGGCGGAGCAGGGTGCGGTGCTCGTGCAGGCGCTGAACGCCCTGGCCACCGGCCACCTGGCCGCGCCGGTGGAGGGTGACCGGCCGGCCCGCCGGGCCCGGGAGCGCGCCAAGTAGTTCCGACAAGGATCGTCTACAACAAAACTATCTGCTACGTTCCTTCCTGCGACCCAGGGAGGAACCATGCCACGCCTGCTCGCCCTCGCGGTGCTGTCCACCGCCGGGCTGATGACCATCCTCGACGGCAGCATCGTCACCGTGGCGATGCCCGCGATCCAGCACGATCTGGGCTTCACCGCGGCCGAACTGAGCTGGACGGTGAACGCGTACCTGATCCCCTTCGGCGGTCTTCTCCTGCTCGCCGGGAGGCTCGGCGACCTGGTCGGCAGACGCGCCCTGTTCCTCACCGGGAACGCCGTCTTCACCGCCGCCTCACTGCTCGCCGGACTGGCCGGCAGCCCGGCCACCCTGATCGCCGCCCGCTTCCTCCAAGGCGTCGGCAGCGCGCTGGCCTCGGCGGTCGTCCTCGGCATCCTCGTCACGATCTACACCGAACCGGGCGAACGGGCCCGGGCCATCGGGATCTTCAGCTTCACCGGCGCCGCCGGCGCGTCCCTCGGCCAGGTCCTCGGCGGGGTGCTCACCGACACCCTGAGCTGGCCGTGGATCTTCTTCATCAACGTGCCGATCGGCGCCGCCACGGTGGCGCTCGCGCTGGTGGCACTCCCCCGCGACCGGGGCGCCGGACTGTCCGCCGGCGCCGACGTGCTCGGCGCCCTGCTGGTCACCGCGGGTCTGATGCTGGGCATCTACACGATCGTCACCGAGTCCGGCGGCCCCCTGCTCGGCGGCGTGTCGGTGCTGCTGCTGGCGCTCTTCGCCGTCCGCCAGGCGACCGCCACCGCACCGCTGATGCCGCCGCGGATCCTGCGGTCGCGCAACGTCTCCGGCGCCAACCTGGCCCAGATGCTGACCGTCGCCGGGATGTTCGGCTTCCAGGTGATGGTGGCGCTGTACATGCAGCGGGTGCTCGGGTACGGCGCCCTGGAGACCGGCCTGGCGATGCTCCCGGCCGCGGTCGGCATCGGCGTCGTCTCGCTGTTGCTGTCGGCGCCGCTCACCGAACGGTTCGGCGCCCGGCTGATCCTGCCGGCCGGGCTGGCGATGCTGGCCGCCGCGATGGTGTGGCTGGCCCGGATCCCGGTACGGGCCGACTACCTCACCGATCTACTGCCGTCGATGCTGCTGATCTCCGGGGCCGGACTGGTGCTGCCCGCTTTGGCGAACCTGGGCATGTCCGGCGCCTCAGACCGGGACGCCGGCCTGGCCTCCGGCCTGTTCAACACCACCCAGCAGGTGGGCATGGCGATCGGCGTCGCGGTGCTGGCCACCCTGGCCGCCACCCGCGCCGACGGTCTGCTGGCGCTCGGCGAGCCCGTCGAGGTAGCCCTGACCGGCGGCTACCGCCTGGCCTTCACCGCGTCGGCCGCCCTGCTGGCCACGGCGTTCGTGATCGCCGTCGTGGTCCCGCGCAAGCCGGCCCCCGTCCCACACTGACCCCGTGTGCCGCGTCGCGGCGCGATCCGCACCGCACTGCGGCACACAGGAAACCGACAACCCCAACGTGCCGCACAACGGGCCGAAACACGCCACAACGCGGCACATGGAAAACCGACGACCCCAACGTGCCGCACAACGGCCCGATTCGCGCCACAGCGCGGCACACGGGAAACCGACGATCTCAGCGTGTCGCATAACGGCCTGGAACGCGCCGCAACGCGGCACGCGGGGCACGGGTGCCCCTGATGTGTGCCGCGTTGCGGTGTGGATCGCGCCGTTGTGCGGCACGCGTCACGGGGTGGGGAACTCCTCGACGTCCTTGCCCTCCATGTAGTCGGCGAGGGTTTCGTAGACCGCCGGGTTCACGATGCCGTGCGACATCCGGTCGGTGTGGCCGGCCCAGTCCGGGTTGGCCAGGTAGCCGGCCACCACCAGCGACCGGGTGCCGGCCACCAGCGCGGCGGTCTTGTCGTTGTCGGTGGTGCCGGTCTTGCCGAAGACCGGATGCCCGACCACGTCGCGCACCTGCGGCGCGGTCGATCCGCCGCAGGAGCCGAGCTGGGCGCGGTCACCGACCGGGCAGCGGGCCGCGTCGAGGGCCTTGCGCGCCACGTCCTTGCTGGTGGCCTGCACGCAGTCAGACTTGCCGGTATCGATCTTGGTGCCGTCCGCGGTGGTGATCTGCTGGATCGGGGTGGGCGCGCAGTACTTGCCGTCGGCGGCCAGCGTCGCGTACGCGCTGGCGATGTCGAGCGGCGTGGACGCCGAGACCCCGAGCGAGAAGGCGCCCCACTCGTGCGCGGAGTCCTTGTCGTTCGCCCGGCGGGCGTCCTCGGACGAGCGGAAGTGGATGCCGAACCGCTTGGCCACGTCGACCACCTTCTCGGCGCCGACGCGTTCCTGCAGCGGGATGAAGTACGTGTTGACCGAACGCCCGAACCCGGTCCACATGTTGAAGCTGCCGGCCTCGCTGGCCGAGGCGTTGCTCGGGCAGTAGTAGCCGTCGCACGACTCCGAGGACGAGTCGAGGTACTGGGATTTGTACTTGTTGGGCGAGTTGATCGTGGTGTCCAGGCCCATGCCGGCTTCCAGCGCGGCGACCATGGTGAACATCTTGAACACCGAGCCCGCTTGGTACCCGGGGACGCCGGTGCTGCCGGTGATGATCGGGTTCGTGGTGTTCGGGAAGGTGCCGCGGATGCCCTCGGCGGCCTGCGCCGGGTTGGAGGACAGCTTGTTCTGCGGATCGTCGGCGTTATCGATCTTGAACTTGCGGTTCGTGGCGAGCGCCCGGACCGCCCCGGTGTTCGGCTCGACGGCGGCC
Source organism: Actinoplanes sp. G11-F43 (assembly GCF_050589265.1). Lineage (NCBI taxonomy): Bacteria > Bacillati > Actinomycetota > Actinomycetes > Micromonosporales > Micromonosporaceae > Actinoplanes > Actinoplanes sp. G11-F43. The sequence goes on along the minus strand of NZ_JBNZCE010000010.1, from coordinate 142,443 downwards.
AGCATCAGCGCGTTCGGGTTGCTGTCGCTCTGCCGCGAGGTGACCTCCTTGCGGGCGTCCGACTGGGCCTTGACGTCCAGAGTGGTGACGATCCGATAGCCACCCTCCTTGAGGAGCCTCTCCCGGTCGTACGACGTCGCTCCGAAGTCGTCCTGGCTCAGCCACCACCGGTAGAAGTAGTCGCAGAAGAAACCCCAGTGGTTCTTCGACACCGAGGCGCAGCCGCTGGTCGGGCGCTCGGTGGTCCGCTTGACCTTGGTCTTCTCCGCGGTCGCCGCCTCGTCCTCGGTGATCATGCCGAGGTCCCGCATGTTGCCGATGATGTAGTCGCGCCGGTCCAGCGCCTGCGGGTAGCCGCTCTCGGTGGTCGGGTCGAACGCGGTCGGCGCCTTGACCATGCCGGCCAGCAGCGCCGACTCGGCCACGGTCAGATCGGCCGGGCGCTTGCCGAAATAGACCTGGCTGGCCGCGTTGATGCCGTAGGCGCCGTTGCCGAACGGCGCCATGTTCAGGTAGCGCTCCAGGATCTGCTGCTTGGTCAGGTCCTTCTCGACCTGCACCGCATACTTCATCTCGGACACCTTGCGCTCCACGGTGTCCTTGGTGGCGTCCACCACCTCCTGCGGATCGGTCGCGTTGTAGGCGAGGGCCATCCGCACGTACTGCATGGTCAGGGTGGACGCGCCCTGCTTGCCGCCGCCCTGGTTGTTGTTGACGAACGCGCGGGCGACACCTTTCAGGTCGACGCCGTTGTGCTCGAAGAACTTGTGGTCCTCGGCGGCCACGATCGCGTCCTGCATGTTCTGCGAGATCTTCGCCAGTGGCACGTCACTGCGGAACTCGTCGTACATGATGGCGATCTGGGTCTTGCCGTCGGACGCGAAGATCCGGGACACCTGTGGCGACGACTGCGCGGTCAGCTCGGACGGCATCTCGCCCAGCTCCTCGGCACCGGCCTTGGCGGCCAGCCCGGCGATCGCCACCGCGGGAAACGCGGCGGCGGCAACCGTCAGAGCGGCGAAGAGACCACACATGAGCAGCACCGAAGCGCCCCGCAGGGTGGTGGTCCGAGGTTTTTCGGAGGAGGCCTGGCCGTCAGTCACCCCAGCCAAGCTACCCAGCCGGATCTACGACATGCAGCGATAGCGAAATCCGTCACATCCGGTCACTCTCTCACCTCCTGGCGGCACGCCGCGGCCACCGCCCCGGGGGGAGGGGCGGTGGCCGCGGAGATCCCGGTCAGCCCCAGATCGAGGCGACCCACTCGGGGTGGTCGATGAACGGGTTGCGGTTGCGCTGGTAACTGGCGTAGATGGTCTGGTTGCGGGCCTTCTCGGTGGCGTCCGGCGGGTCGGCGTTGTGCCAGGCCTTCAGGGTGGAGAGTCTGCCCATGTACGGGACGCTGCCGTTGCCTGTCACGTTGTTGAGTTCCAGGTCGGCGAATCCGTCGTCGCCGGAGTAGCGGACGGCCATGTAGAACAGCATCCGGGCGACGTCGCCCTTGATCGCGGCGCGCGGTTCCCACGAGTCGGAGTCGTAGTAGTTGCCGGAGGCGCCGGACGCCGCGCTGCCGCCGTTGTCGAAGTCGAGGTTGCCGCGCAGGGCGTTGACCGCGACGTCCTCGGGGCGCAGGTGGTGCAGGTCGGTGCCGGGGCCGGCGCCGGTGCCGAAGCCGCCGTGCGACTGCGCCCACACGTGCTCGCGGTTCCAGTTGCCGCTGTCACCGCCGTTGAGGGTCTTGGAGCGGCTGATGTTGGAGTAGAACAGCCGTACGTTGGAGGCGTTGGAGGGGTCCTGGTCGGTGACCTTCAGGGCGTTCCAGACCGCGTCGTACGACAGCCGGGTCACGCCGGTGGAGGTGATCGTGTGCAGCGCCGATTTCAGGCTGGCGCCGGTCTTGCCGGCGGCGTTGGCGTAGTAGGAGCCGGTGGTGACGGTCGGGGTGGGTGAGCCCGTCGACGCGGTGCCGAGGGTCATCGCGGTCGGTGACTTGAGCCCGGCGTGCGGCGTGAAGTACGGGGTGAGCGTCCCGGTCACGGTCAGCTGCCGGCCGATCAGGGACGGGTTGCCGAGCAGCCCGAACGACGACCGGTAGGCGCTGGTGATCTGCACGTACAGCATGCTGCCGGTGCTGGTGGTGGCCGCGCTGTCGGCAATGGCGAGGGCGGTGTCGCCGGTGAATCCGCTGAATCTGACGGTGCCCGCCGCGGTCGGCTCGCCGACGATGTAGCCGGTGACCTGGCCGCTCGCCCCGTTCTGGCTGCTGATCGCCTGGGCCACCGTGAGGGCGGCGGCGGAGGCCGCGGTGGGGGTGGTGAGGACGGCGACGAGTCCGGCGAGCAGGCCGGCGAGCGCGGGGATGGTCAGCGCGACGGCGCGCCGATGACGTCGGGTGGGACCGGGCATGGGTGGCTCCGTTCGCCTGCCTGTATAGACAGGTTTCAGTGTGGGCCACCCGGTCCCCGGAGGGTCATACCACTTAGGTCATAAGCGCGGCGACCAGGTCGGCGACCGGCCCCATCAGGTCGTCGGCACCGGCCGTGGCCAGCGGTTCCAGCCCGGTGATGTCGCGCATCATGACGATGCCGACGATGGCGGCCAGCAGCATCTGGGCGCGCAGCAGATCGTCCTCGCCGGTGACCGCCCGCCCGGCGCTGACCGCCATCTTCTCGCTCATCGTCCGCAGGAACGAGCCGCGCATCTCGTCGATGCGCTCGTCGCCGGAGCTGCGGATGAGCAGCAGCAGCCCGGTGCGCATCCGGTCGTCGGCGGCCGGGGCGCCGAGCCGCCGGGCCAGCCGGGTCGCGAAGTCCTCGTCGGTCCGCACCTCGGCGCCCTGGCGTACGTCGGTGAACGCCCCGTTCAGGCAGGCCTCGAAGAGGCCTTCCTTGGAGTTGAAGTAGCGGCTGATCAGGGCGACGTTGACGCCGGCCTGGTCGGCGATGTCGCGCACGGTGGTGGCCGCGTAGCCGTCGTGGGCGAACCGCTGCCGGGCCACGTCGATCAGATCCTGCCGGGTCTGCGCGGCGTCCCGGCGCCGCTTGGGCGTTGTCACGTCAGCATCCTCCCGTACCGCATGAGCCGTCACCCGATCCGGTGTGACGTAAACAACCGTTTACTTGCCGGGGCGGGCGACCATAATAAGTCAGCAAGCGTTTACTTCGACCCGAGGACGACATGACCGCGACAACCACTGACAAGCCCCGGGGCGGCGGCCTGCTCGTGCTCTACCTGGCACTGGGCGGCCTGGCGTTCGCGGTGCTGCAGTCCCTGGTCTCCCCCGCGCTGGCCACCATCGGCCACGAGCTGAACGTGTCGACGAGCGACGTCAGCTGGATCGTCACCGCGTACCTGCTGTCCGCCTCGGTGATGACACCGATCCTCGGCCGGCTCGGCGACATGGTCGGCAAGCGCCGGATGCTGATCATCGTGCTCAGCATCCTGGCCGCCGGCGCGATCGTCTCCGCGCTGGCCACCAACCTGACCGTGCTGATCATCGGCCGGATCCTGCAGGGCGCCGGCGGTGCGATGATGCCGCTGTCGATCGGCATGATCCGCGACGAGCTGCCCCGCGAGCGGGTGGCCACCACGGTCGGCCTGGTCTCGGCGATCTTCGGCATCGGCGCCGGCATCGGCATCGTGGCGGCCGGCCCGATCGTGGAGAACCTGTCCTGGCACTGGCTGTTCTGGCTGCCGCTGATGCTGGTGGTGATCGCCCTGTTCGGCGCGATCTTCGGGATGAAGGAGTCGCCGGTCCGCACCCCCGGCAAGCTGGACGTGGTCGGCGCGACGATCCTGTCGGTCTCCCTGGTCGCCCTGCTGATGGCGATCAGCAAGGGCCAGGCCTGGGGCTGGACCGCTCCGGAGACGATCGGCCTGATCGCCCTCGGAGTCGTCGGACTGGTCGTGTTCGTCCTGGTCGAGCTGCGGGTCAAGGAGCCGCTGATCGACATGCGGCTGATGCGGATCCGCGGCGTGTGGGCCACCGATCTGGTGGCGCTGATTCTCGGCTTCGCCATGTTCGGCACGTTCCTGCTGGTCCCGACACTGCTTCAACTTCCCGAGGCGACCGGGTACGGGTTCGGCAAGACGGTCTCCCAGGCCGGCCTGTTCCTGCTGCCCACCGTGGTCATGATGGTGCTGTTCGGCCCGCTCTCCGGCATGCTGAACCGCAGGTTCGGCCCGAAGCTGCCGATGTTCCTCGGCGCCGTCCTGGTGGTGGCCGCGTTCGCCCTGCCGGCCATCGGGCACGGCGCGATGTGGCAGGTCCTGGCGTCCGGCGTGCTGACCGGCGCGGGCATCGGCTTCGCGTTCGCCGCGATGTCCAACGCCATCATCGAGGCCGTCCCGCCGGCCCAGACCGGTGAGGCGACGAGCGTCAACGCGATCGCCCGGACCATCGGCAGCAGCATCGGCACGGCCGTGGTGGCCGCGGTGATCACCTCCAACACCACACCGCAGGGCCTGCCCACCGACGACGCCTTCACCTACGGCTTCTGGGTGTGCGCCGGGGTGGCCGTGCTGGCGGTGCTGGCCGCGCTGGCCCTGCCGTCCGCGCACAAACGGCACGAGCAGGCGGTCGCGGCCGGGGTCACCGACGTGCCGGAGGAGCCGGAGGAGATCCACCTGCTGCACCGCGCGAACGCCTGATCCACCGCATGTGATCCACAATGCACCCGGGGTCGTGACCATCATGGTCACGGCCCCGTTACCGTATGCCGGTGTTCGGGCAACGGCTTCGGGAACTGCGCCTCGCGTCGGGACTCACCTTGGAGGGCCTGGCCGAGTCGTCGGGGGTCAGTGCCCGGGCGATCAGTGACATGGAGCGCGGGCTGAGCCGAGCACCCTGGCCGCGTACCGTCAATGCGCTGGTCTCGGCCCTCGCCCACCCGGACGCCGGATCGCTGACCGCCCTGGCCCGCCAGGGCCGCGACGCGTCACCCGCGCCGCGACGGCGACCGGCCGGCCTGCCTCGCGCCGACGGCCTGTTCATCGGCCGTGACGAGCCGATCGCCCGGATCGCCGACCACGCCGCGAGCAGCACCCCGGTCGCGGTCGTGCACGGGCCGCCCGGGGTCGGCAAGAGCGCCCTCGCGTTGCGGCTCGCCGACAGGCACGCCGGGCTGTTCCCGGACGGCCGGTTCCACCTGGACCTGCGCGGCGGCGACGCGGAGCCGGCCGATCTGCAGGGCGTCCTGCTGCGGGCGCTGTCGATCAGCCCGCGGCAGATCTCCGCGGACCCGGAGGAGCGGACCGGGCAGCTGCGCGACGTGCTGCGGCAGCGCCGCTGCCTGATCATCCTGGACGACGCGGCCGGCGAGGCGCAGGTACGGCCACTGCTGCCGGCCGCCGGGCCGAGCCTGGCCCTGATCACCAGCCGGCAGTCGCTCGGCGGTCTGGAGGCGGTGCTGCGGGTGGCGCTGGAGCCGTTCTCCCCGGCCGAGTCGGCGGAGCTGCTGCGGGAGGTGGCCGGTCCGGGCGCGGGCTCCGACGAGGACGTGGCCCGGGTGGCGTACCTCTGCGGTCATCTGCCGTTGGCCCTGCGCATCGCCGGGCGGCCGGGCGGCTCGATGGCGAGCCTGGCCACCCGGCTCGCCGACGCCGATCGCAGGCTGAGCACGCTGGGTGTGGAGACCGCCTTCACGGTCTCCTACCGGCGGCTGCCGGAGCCGGCCCGGCTGCTGTTCCGCCGGCTCGCGCACCTGGTGCCCGGATCGTTCTCGGCCACCACCGTGGCGGTGCTGGCCGAGTGCGACCCCTACGACGCCGAGGACGTGCTGGAAGATCTGGTGGAACGCGGGCTGGCCCGGCCGGAGGGGTACGCCCGGTACCGGCTGCACGACCTGCTGCGCCTGTTCGCCGGGGACCGGCTGCGCGCCGAGGAGCCCGCCGAGGTGCGGGCGGCGGTCCGGAGGCGGCTGCACCGGTGGTATCTGGACACCACGATCGCGGCCGGGCGGTGGTTCGAGCCGGAGTTCGGGCACGCCCCGGACGGCTGGGACAACCCGGTGCCGCTGGACACCGCCGAGCAGGCCCGGTACTGGCTGCAGAGCGAACTGGAGGGCTGGCACGCGGCGCTGCGGACAGCCGCCGAGTCCGGTGAGCACCAGCGGGTGGTGGACGTGGCCGGGGCGCTGCACTGGTACTCCGACCGCACGCTCAGCACCGAGCCGTGGACCGTCGTCTTCGGCCTGTCCCGGGCGGCCGCCGCCCGGCTGCCGGACCGGCGGCAGGAGGCCGACCACTGCAACTTCCTCTCCTGGGCGTACGTGTCGTGCGAGAACCGGTACGCCGAAGGCCGTGATCTGGCTCTGGAGGCACACCGGCTGGCCAAGCAGGTCGGGGATGCGCGGGCCCAGGCGGAATCCCTCTTCTACGCGGCGAACGCGGTCCGCTTGCTCGGCGATCTCGAAACGGCCGGCCGGCTCTGCCGTCAGTCGCTCGCGCTGGCCGAGGCGTGCGGTGACCACGACGGGTATGTGAACACCATGGTGCTGCTCGGGACGATCGAGGAGAACCGGGGCCGCAGCGCGGAGGCGGTCGCGCAGTACCGCCGGACCCTCTACGAGGTGGAGCGGCGCCCACTGTCGCCCAGCCCGCGGCGGGCCGCCCGGCTCACCGCGTCGATCTACCTCGCCCAGGCGCTGTGTGACGCCGGCCGGTGGGCGGAGGCCCTGGTGGCGGCGGAGGCGGCCCGGCCGCTGGCGGAGGAGTTCGGCGAGGCGCGGTTCCGGGGCCAGGCGGCGATGGTGCTCGGCTGGGCGTGCGCGGCCACCGGCGACACCGAGCGCGGCCAGGCGCTGCTGCGGGAGGCGAGCGGGCTGCTCGGCGGTTCTGCCTGACGTTCTGCATGGTCTCCGGGCGCGGCCGCTGGTCGACTGGGCGTCAGCCGCAACTGAGGAGCACAGCATGAGCACGATCGTCCTTGTCCACGGCCTGTGGGTCACCCCGCGCAGCTGGGAGCAGTGGATCCCGTACCTGAGGGCGCAGGGGCACACCGTGATCGCCCCCGCGTACCCCGGTTTCGAGGTGGAGGTGGAGGCGCTGCGGGCCGATCCCACGGTGATCGCCGAGCTGACCGTGCCGGAGACGGTCGCCCACCTGGAGAAGATCATCACCGCACTGCCGGAGAAGCCGATCATCATCGGGCACTCGTTCGGCGGCACCCTCACCCAGCTGCTGCTGGACCGGGGGCACGGCGCGGCCGGTGTGGTGATCGACTCGGCGCCGCCGGAGGGCATCCGGGTGACGCCGCCGTCCCAGCTGAAGTCGCTGTTCCCGATCCTGGGCAAGCCGTCCACCCGGCACGCGCCGGCCGGGTTCACCGAGGAGCAGTTCCACTACGCGTTCACCAACACGCTGCCCGAGGACCAGGCCCGCGAGGTGTACCAGCGGTACGCGATCCCGGCGCCGGGCTCGTGGATCTGGGCGTACGGGCTGATCGCGAACTTCAAGCCGGGCAAGCAGGAGACCTGGGTCGACTTCCACAATCAGGATCGGGCGCCGCTGCTGTTCATCGGCGGCGGCAAGGACCACATCATGCCGCCGTCGGTGAACAAGTCCAACGCCGCGCACTACAAGGCGCCGGGCACGATCACCGAGTACCACGAGTTCCCCGAGCGGTCGCACTGGACCTGCGGCGAGCCGGGCTGGGAGGCGGTCGCCGACTACGCCGTCGCGTGGGCGCAGCGGCACGCCTAGAATCCGTTGTGGTGCGTAGCGGCGCTCCGGCGCCGCGACGCCCGTCGTTCGACTCGATCCGAGGGCGGTGACACGCCTGCATGCCGTCCGTCGTGACCGCTGGACAGTTCGCCGATCTGCTGCACGCCCACCGTCGCGAGGCCCGGATGACCCAGCGGGAGCTGGCCGTGACATCGGGGGTCAGCGTGCGGGCGATCAGCGACATGGAACGCGGGTTCAGCTCGGCACCCCAGGCCCGGACCCTCGACGCCCTGGCCGACGCCCTCGGCCTGGCCCCGGACCGGCGCGACCGGCTCGCGGCCGCCGCCCGGGCCTCCCGTCAGCCGGCCGGCGGCACCGGGGTGCTCCCCCGCGATCTGCCCGACTTCACCGGCCGCCACGACGAGCTTCACCGGCCGCCACGACGAGCTGGACCTGCTGGCTGGGGCCTGCCGTCCGGGTGCGGTCACCCTCGTGCACGGCCCGCCCGGCACCGGCAAGACCGCTGTCGCGGTGCACGCCGCCGGGCTCTTCACCGGCCGGGCGGGCCTGGTCGATTGCCGGGGTCTGGACGCGGATCAGGTGGCGGCCCGGGCCGGCCGGGCCGGGTGCGCGTTGCTCGTCCTCGACGACGTGACGGCTGAAGACCAGGTGGCGGGGTTGTTGCCGGGGACCGGGCACGCGGTGGTGGTCACCAGCCGCCGTGCGCTCCGCGGGCTCGGCCCGGTCCGCCGGGTGCCGGTCGGGCCGCTGCCCCCGGCCGAGTCGGTGCGGCTGCTCGCCGCGATCACCGGGGTGCCGGCCGGGGATCCGGATCTGCGGCGGGTCGCCGGGTACTGCGAACATCTGCCGCTCGCGCTGCGGGCCGCCGGGAACCGTCTCGTCACCCGGCCCGGCTGGACCGTCGGTGACCTGGCGGTGCGGCTGGCCGACGAGGACCGGCGGCTGGCCAACCTGACCGCCGGTGATCTGTCGGTGCAGCGGGTGCTGGCGGAGGCGTACGCCGAGATGTCCCCGGACGAGCGGCGGGCGGTGAGCGCCGGTTCGGTGCTGTTCAGCCGGGCAGCCGCCGTCACCAGGTCCGGCGGGCCCGGCGGATCGCCAGGATCAGCAGCACCAGCAGGGCCGTGGCGTCCACGGTGATCAGGGCGGCGGTCGGGCCGAGGAACAACGCCACGAACGGCAGGGTCAGGAACACTGTCATGCACAGGACCGGGATGATCGGGAGCCGGAGACCGCCGCTCATCCGGCGTACGAAATCGGGGTCGTCCTCGGTCAGTCGCTGCTCGATGTCCTCCAGCACGCGGCGGTCTCGTTCGTCGAGCATGCGATACCTCCCCCATACCCGAAATTCACGATAAATGCGGATCTGACACGAATTACTGCGCTAGCAGCCTATAACGGAGAGTGAGAAAGAGTTCTCCATATGTGAAGCAGAGGTGCTGAGCGCATGACCACCACCGCACCGAGGCCGGTCCCGATCCGGCCCCACCCGGTCCGCCGGCAGGTGAAAGGGTCGGCACTGGCCCGGATCCTGCGGACCACTGATGCGAAGCAGATCGGGATCATGTACATGATCACGTCGATCGTCTTCTACATCGTCGGTGGCATCATGGCGCTGCTGATGCGCGCCGAACTGGCCCGGCCCGGCATGCAGATCCTGTCGCCGGAGCAGTTCAACCAGCTGTTCACCATGCACGGCACGGCGATGCTGCTGTTCTTCGCGACACCGATCGTGTTCGCGTTCGCCAACTACATCATCCCGATCCAGATCGGGGCGCCGGACGTGGCGTTCCCCCGGCTGAACGCGTTCGCCTACTGGCTCTACCTGTTCGGCACCCTCACCGCGATGAGCGGCTTCCTCATGCCCGGCGGTGCCGCCGACTTCGGCTGGTTCGCCTACACCCCGCTCAGCAACAGCCTGCACTCGCCGGGCATGGGCGGCAACGCCTGGGTGGTCGGCCTGGCCATCGGTGGTCTCGGCTCGATCCTCGGCGCGGTCAACCTGATCACCACCATCCTGACCCTGCGCGCCCCCGGCATGACCATGTTCCGGATGCCGATCCTCACCTGGAACATGCTGGTCACCAGCCTCCTGGTGATCCTGATCTTCCCGTTCCTGGCGGCCGCGCTGTTCGCCCTGGCCGCCGACCGCGTCCTCGGCGCGCACGTCTTCAACGTGGAGACCGGCGGCGCGATGCTGTGGCAGCACCTGTTCTGGTTCTTCGGCCATCCCGAGGTGTACGTCATCGCGCTGCCGTTCTTCGGCATCATCACCGAGGTCGTCCCGGTGTTCAGCCGCAAGCCGGTCTTCGGTTACAAGGGCCTGGTCGCCGCGACCCTGCTGATCGGTGCGTTGTCGATGAGCGTGTGGGCGCACCACATGTTCGCCACCGGCCAGGTGCTGCTGCCGTTCTTCAGCCTGCTCAGCTTCCTGATCGCGGTCCCGACCGGGATGAAGTTCTTCGTCTGGATCGGCACCATGTGGCGCGGCCAGATCAGCTTCGAGTCCCCCATGCTGTGGGCTGTCGGATTCATGGTGACGTTCCTCTTCGGTGGTCTGTCCGGCGTGCTGCTGGCCTCCCCGCCGATCGACTTCCACGTCTCCGACTCGTACTTCGTGATCGCGCACTTCCACTACGTGCTCTTCGGCACCATCGTGTTCGCGGTGTTCTCCGGCATCTACTTCTGGTTCCCGAAGATGTTCGGCCGGATGCTCGACGAGAGACTGGCCAAGGTGCACTTCTGGCTCACCATGATCGGCTTCCACGGCACCTTCCTGGTCCAGCACTGGCTGGGCACCAAGGGCATGCCCCGGCGCTACGTCGACTACCTGCCGAGCGACGGCTTCACCTTCCTGAACACGTTCTCCACCATCGGCTCGTTCATCCTCGGCATCGCCACCCTGCCGTTCCTGTACAACGTGTGGAAGTCGTACAAGGTCGGCAAGGTCGCGAACGCCGACGACCCGTGGGGCCACGGCAACTCCCTGGAGTGGGCCACCACCAGCCCGCCACCACTGCGCAACTTCGACCGGATGCCGCGGATCCGCTCCGAGCGCCCCGCCTTCGACCTGAAGTTCCCCCACCTGGCCGCCGGCGAACAGTCCCTGGCCGGCCCTCCGGAGGGCGGCGCCCGCCCGTTGACGAAGGAGTCCGACGGAGGCGCCACCTACCAGGAGGACATCTCCACCGACCGGGACCGCTGAGCCGTCCCGAAGGGCCGCCCCTCGGGGCGGCCCTTTTCGCCGACGTCAGGGGCGCCCACCCGGGCGGCCGACCGCCTTCCCGGACGCCTTCACCGCCCGCCGGGCCGCGTCCTGAGGCCCCGCGCCGTCCAGCAGTGCCACGGTCAGCGCCGCGGTGAACGCGTCCCCCGCGCCGGTCGAGTCCACGACCGGCCCGTCCCCGTGCGGCAGCAGCAGGTCACCGCCGTCCCAGACGAACAGGTTCCCGTCCGGAACCCCGAACGCCACCAGGCGCGGCTTCCGGTCGAGCAGCTTGCGGGCCCTGTCCACGGTCACATCGCCGCCGAGCAGCAGTTTCGCCTCATGCTCGTCGGCCCGGACCACGTCGGCCAGGGCCAGCAACTCCCCCGGCTCCTCCGCCGCGCCGTCGAGGACGATCAGCGCCCGGTTCGCCGCGGCCAGCCGGGCCGCCGCGCGCACGGTCTCCGCTGGTTGCTGCAACTGCAGCAGTACGGCCCCCGCACCGTCGAACACGGCCCCCGCCGCCGCCACGTCCGCGGGGGTCAGCAGCACCTCGGAGGGCAGATGCTGAAGATATCGCCAGCGGCCGTCCGGTTCCAGGATCTCCACGATCAGCCCGGTCAGCGCCCCGCGCCGGCGCCGTACCGCGGTGACGTCGACACCGTCGGCCCTGGCCTGCGCCAGCAGCTGATCACCGACCACGTCGTCACCGGCCACCGCCACCAGGCTCACCGGGGCACCCAGCCGGGCCACCGCCACCGCCTGGTTGGCGCCTTTGCCGCCCAGCGTCTCGATCCGCCGGGACACGTCCGCCGACGTGCCCGGTTCGGGGAGTTCACCGGTCATCAGCACCAGATCCCGGGCCAGTTGCCCGAGCACCACCGTCCTGTTCATGAGCCGTGGATACCCAGCGTCGCGCCGATCAGAGTCAGATACCACTCCGAATCGGTGAACCCGGGTCCGGTCTCCGGCCCGATGTAGGCGTCGATGTGCCGGGCCCCGCCGAGCCCCGGCGTGAACTCGTCGTCGATGTGCCAGGCCGCCGCGGCCAGCCGGGCGCAGACCGCCGGTGGTGGTGCCGACCCGTCCTCCTGCCGGCCGCAGTCGGCGATCCGGAAGTCGGTGCCCGGCGCCAGCACATCCGTGTCGGCGGCGGCCGTGACGAACGGTTCCAGGGCGCCTCCGTCGCTGGCCCGGGCCACCGTGTCGAGCCAGTAGCCCACGTCGTACGACCAGTTCAGGTACCGCCCCGACACGGTCAGCCCGGTGCCTTCGTCGTGGACCGCCCGGACGAAGCTCGCCGGGTAGCTGCCGAGGTCGTCGTCGCCGTGCTCGCAGTCCAGGACCAGGCATCCGGTGACCGGGGTGTCCGCCGGACCGTGGAATGCCTCCACCGCCGTGTAGTAGACGGTGATCTCCCACCCGGTGCTGGCGCGGACCACCGGTTCCGTCGGCGCGGTGCCGCAGCCCGCCGCCAGCGTCACCACGGCGGCCAGTGCCGCGCTCCCCCGCACCCGTCGAGGATAGGTGACCTACAGCGCGTCGTTGACGTGTTCCATGGCCTCCTGGTACCCGCCGGCGGGCACGGCCGCGGCCGGGGCGTAGATCACCCGGAGCACCCCGGTCGGGAAGACCTCGGTGGCGGTCACCGTCAGGTGGTACGGGGTGTCGCCCTCGTCGAACAGCCGGGTGCCCTTGCGGGCGGCGACCGGGTGGATCAGCAGGCGCAGCTCGTCGATCAGGCCGGCGGCGAGCAGCTGCTGGACGACGGAGACCGAGCCGGGGATCAGGATGCCCTTGATCGTGGGGTCGGCTTTGAGTGCGGTCACCGCCGGGATCAGGTCGCCGTCGATGGTCTCACTGTTGCGCCAGGTGAACTCCGGCCGCTGCCGGGTGACGACGACCTTGCGCAGGTCGCCGATCTGTTTGGCGAACGGCGCGTCGTCGCCGCCGGCGGCTTCCCGGTCCGGCCAGGCTCCCGCGAAACTGTCGTACGTCTCCCGCCCGATCAGCAGCACGTCGGCGGTGTCGTAGTCCTCGGCGACGGAGCGTCCCATGTTCTCGTCGAAGTAGGGGAAGTGCCAGGACGGGTCGATCTCAGCGACTCCGTCGGCGGCGGTGAACAGTGTGGAGACGACCTTGGCCATGGTGGTGTTCCCTTCGGATCGGTGTCTGCGACGGGGTAGACCATCGCAGTCTCGCGAACTCATCGCCGCCGGCGAGGGATTCAGGACAGCGCGGCGGTCAGGTCGATCTCGATCAGCTGGCCCCGGTAGCCCAGGGACGCGACGCCGAGCAGGGTGCTGGCGCTGGTGAAGGCCCCGGCCAGCGGTGACTCCATCAGCTGGTCCCAGACGGCGGCCAGCACTGTGCTGTCCGGGCTGACCACGTAGACGATCGAGCGCACCACGTCGTCCGGCTCGGCACCGGCCGCCGCCAGCACGGCCAGGCAGTTGGTGATCACCTGGGCGGTCTGCGCGTGGTGGTCGCCGGGCGCGCCGACGACCTCGCCGGCCAGGTCGAGCGGGCACTGGCCGGCCAGGTGGGCGAGCCGCCCGGCGGAGGAGATCGTGACATGGCTGTAGCCGGACGGTTCGTGCACTGTCGGCGGGTTGAACTTGTCGATCACGGGCGCTGCCTCCGCATGTGGTGTCGGGCTGCCGACCGTAACGTGCGGGATGGACGGGATACAGTGCTTTTCCCGCCTCGGGGCCGGTGGCGAGACGGTGTAATAGGCTGTTCGCCGATGACGCAGCTCGGAAACGGCCGCGCCGAGGACTGGCTCCTGGACCTGGCCCAACGGCATCGGCTCTCCCCCACCCAGCGGCAGATCGTGCAGCGGATGCTGGGCATGTTCCCCGGTGTGGCCTTCCTGTCGACGGTGGAGATCGCCGAGCGGACCGGGGTCAGCCAGCCGACGGTGACCCGGCTGGCGACCGCGCTGGGGTTCGCGGGTTTTCCGGAGTTCCGGGCGGCGATGCGGACGGCGATCCTGGCGTCGCCGCCGACGCCACGGCAGCCGGACGCGGTGGAGTTGGAGCGGGCGAATCTGGCGAGTCTGCGGCACACCACGATGGAGCCGGCGGTGGATCTGCTGGCGGCGACGTCACCGTTGGGCGTGATCGGGCTGCGGGCTTCCGCCCCCTTAGCCCAATATTTCGGATATTTCGCGAGAAGAGTGCTGCCGGACGTCGATGTCCGCACCGATGCCTCCGCAGTGGACGACTCGATCCTCCAACTCCACCACCGTGGGGCAACCGCGGCACTCTTCTTCACCATGCCCCGCTACCCGGCTGCCACCGTCGGCGCCATCCGGCTGGCCCGCGAGCTGGGCATGGCCACCGTGGTGGTCGCCGACACCGCCCTGCTCCCGTTCCACGCCGACGTCGACGTGCTGCTGGTGGCCCCGGTCGGCACCGGCCTGCTGTTCGACTCGCACGCCGCGGTGGTGGTCCTGGCGATCAGCCTGCTCGACGCGATCGCCGCCCGCGACCCGCAGCGCACCCAGCAGCGTTTGGAAGCCCACGAGGCCCTGGTCGACCGCTGGGCGTTGTGACAAGACACCGGTGGGCAGACCCGAAGGCCTGCCCACCGGCAGTGGTGATCGAGGTCAGCGGGTGAAGGCCTGGAACTCCGCGATGCGGACGTTCAGGGCCTGCGGGCTGGCCGTGGCGCAATCGGTGTTGGCGCGCGGGTCCCGGTCCTGCTCACCGGCGAAGTCGGGACCGCCGGTGCACTGGCTGGTCACCGCCTCGATGCGCAGGTGGGTGGCCGTGGTGTCCGGGATGTCGAAGGACTTCACCAGCAGCTCGGGCGCCCTCGGCCGCGGCGCCACCGACGGGAACGCGTCCCGCCGGCTGGTGTAGACCGTCCGGAAGTCGGCCGGAGCCGCGCAGGTGACGGTCGCCGAAGACGTACAGGCAAGAACCTTGAATTGGCGTACGGCCGTGTAGCGGTTCTGTGCCAGCGGGTCGGCGTCGCCGGTGATCGCCGGCCGGAGCAGGGCGCTGACCTGGACCCGGCGGACCTTCTGCCGGTCACCGGCGAGGTCGACGGTGACTCCCTTGCCGGCGACCGCGCTGCCGAGCGAGGCCCAGTTGGTGGCCTCGTCGTCGTCGATCAGCCGGGCCTGGTTGACGCCGTCACCGGTGGCGACGGCCCCACTGGCGCCGGAGGCCACGTTGCGCGGCAGCTTGACGGTCAGTTTCGAGGACTTGCCGGACTTGACGGACTTCGCCGGCACCCGAGCGTGGCCGTAGCCGGGCGCGTGGGCGACGAACGTGTACGAGCCGGGGACCAGGCTGACCGTGTCCGGCAGGGTGGTGGCCGGGTCGGTGTCGGCGACCGCGACGGCACGGGCCTGGTAGTCACCGACGTACAGCTTCGCTCCGGTGACCGCCTTGCCGTTCTCGTCGACCGGCCGGAAGGTGACGGTGGCCTCCTTGGCGTGCGGCGAGCTGAAGCTGGGCGTCGGGTTGGCGTCGGCGGCCCCGTTGCTGGCCGCGCCCTCGCCGAGTCCGCGCTTGGCGAACGCGTTCCACAGGATGTCCTGGTTGGCGCCGCCGAAGCGGACCAGGTCGGCGCCGAGCAGCGCGTCCCGGGCGTCCACCTGGCTGTTGGCGCTGTTGGCCATCAGCAGGAACGAGTCGAAGACCAGCTGGATCCAGCGCCGGTTGCCGGGGCAGGAGGTGACCGCCTTCTTGCCGGTGGCGCAGGCCTTCTGCAGGCTGGCCGTGCCGGCCCCGTACCGCTTGATGAACGCGGACCGGATGTCGTAGTTGGTGGCGCTCCACACCTCACCGGAGGCGTGCACCTGGAGCCCGACGAAGTCGTAGTCGACCGAGCTGTAGTTGAGCCGGTTGTCGCTCATGTTGTGGTTGCGGATGCCGGCGTTCTGGTCGCCGGTGACGTAGCCGCCGACGGTGAACCCGGCCCGCCCCTTCGGGGCGTAACCGTGCTCGGCGAGATACTCCACGGCGAGCAGGTCGGACCAGCTCTCGCTCATGCCCTGCGGGGAGCTGAGCCCGGCCTCCGGTCCGGCGATCATCCGGTTGGTGATGGCGTGGGTGTACTCGTGGCCGATGACCGACATGTCGTAGTCACCGTCGACGCACTGGCCGTAGAAGGCCGCGGCGACCGGCTGCCACAGGTACATGTTGGTGATCGGTGCCTGCCCGTCCGGCGGGGTGATCTGGTTGGCGTTGTTGCGGGCGGCGAAGTCCGGCGGGCCGCCGGTGATGCCACCGGCCTGCGCGTTGCCCTGTTCCGGGTCGCCGTCCTCACCCTCCATGTTCCAGGTGGCCTCGGTGAAGCCGAGCAGATAGGACCAGTCGTGCATCCGGTTGTGCTGCACGAACAGGTTGGCGCGGGCCGCGTCGATGTCGTTGCGGGCCGGCGACTCGAAGACCGTCGGCGAGCACTGCTCCTTGTACCACTGATTGGTCCAGGGGTAGGTGTAGTCGCGGGTCGGGCTGGGCGTGGCCAGCTCGGTGCCGACCGTGAACGGGTCGTTGGACGACCAGTTGTGCACGGCGAACGCGTTGTTGCCCTTGGTGGTGTTGCTGGGCGCGCCGGTGGCCGGGTCGACGTCCCACGCGGACGGTGACGCCGGGCCGGAGACGGCCTCGTCACAGAGCCGTTTCGGGGTCCAGCACCAGGTCCGGCGGGTGTCCCGGGACGAGTAGTCGGTGCGCGGCGAGTTCGGGAAGACGTCCCATTCGGGGTTGTCGGAGTCGTGGTCGACGATGTTCTCGCGGACCAGGACGCCACCGTCGCGGGCGTCCACCCAGGTGGTGTACGCCACCGGGTCGGCGCTGTTCAGGCCGGTGCCGAGGGCCACCTGGTACGCCGCGCGGGCGCCCTGGTCGGGGGTCGGCACGGCGACGAGTTTGGTGCCGAGCAGGGTCGGCGCGGTGATCTGGGCGTTGGCGGCGGCGATGCGCTCGGCGTCGGCGGCGCTCAGGGTGGCGGGCTGCGGCGCGGCGGCGTCCCGGGCGAGCGAGGAGCTCACGTACCAGACCTTGCCGTCGCGGACGCCCACCGAGAGCAGGCCGTCCCGGCCGGCTTCCAGGTCGCCGAACTTCTGCCGGAGCAGGACGATGGCGCCCTCGCCGGTCTTCTGGGTGGTGAGGTGTTCCAGCGAGTCGGCCGCGGCGGCGGTGATGCCGAGCACGTCACGGTTGCCGGAGACATAGGCCCGGGCGGCGGCCAGCGGCTCGGCCGGCAGTCCGGAGGCGAGCGGCTCGGCGGTCGCGGTGAGGCTGGCCGGGGTGCCGAAGATGTTCCACCGGGCCGAGGCGCTCCGGTCGGCGGCGCGGGTCCGTTGTGCCGAACTGGGCGCGATCCGGCCCTTGCGGTTGTCGATGGTGTCTGCGTGGTCGTGGTCGCCCTGCACCTCTGCGGGTCCGGCTGGCGCCGAATCGCGTGGCGCCGCGCTGCCACCTGATCCGGGGGCGAGGACGAGCACGGCTGCGACTAGCGCAGTGGTGGTGCCCGCCAACGCACGGGATGGTGTGCGCACGGTACCTCCTTAAAGGACGGTCGTTACCGGTCTCCTCGCATCCGACAACACCACGGCCGGTTCACAGCATGGGCCAAACGGTCAAAAATCGAGGTGCGTCAATCAATTTCCCGGTACGCCGTACGCACGGCATCGAAGTGCGTCGCATCCATAATCGTCATGCCGTCACGTCCCGGCCATCAGCTGATCCGCTGAGAAGCAGCATCCGGCTCTGCCGCACGATCAGGACCCGGCCGTCCGCGGCCACCACGATCGCCTCCCGGCCGTACGCCTCCGCCATCGAGTCCAGAACCCGGCGGTCACAGCCGTTCACGTCACACCGCCACAGCACCTGCCGCCAGTACGTGGGCTCGTCCGACGGCCCGATCGAGACGTGCAGCCCCGGCGGGGTGGCCGCCTCCGCCGCCGTCGCGTAGACCACCGGGCCGGCCGCGGTCACCGCACCCGACCCGTACGCGATCGCCCCGCTCTGCACCGGCATCATCCGCTCGCCGATCCGGATCCGCCCCGGCTCGAAGGACAGCACCCGGCCCGGCTGCTCGCCGTCCGCCGACCAGGCGATGGCGCCGTCCCCCGCGAAGGCCGCCGAGGTCCCCGGGTTCGCGCAGGTGACCGGGTCGCAGGTGACCGTGGTGGCTTCGGCGCCGGCCCGGATGACCAGGGCCGGGCGGCCGTCGGCGCCGATCGACAGCACGTTCCGCCGCCGGCCGGCCAGGGCGTCCTCCGGATCACGCCCGGCGCTGCCGGCCCGGTGCCGTTCCGGTTCGGCGCAGTCCGCGTCGGCGCAGCGGATGAGGGTGATGTCGAAACGGGACTCGTCCTTCTCGGCGACCGTCGCCAGGCCGAACCAGAGCGCCTGGTCCGGCGCGACCGCGACCGCCAGATCCGACCAGCCAGCCGGTTCCTTCGCCGACGCCCGGACCGGGAACCACTCGTTGGGGCATCCCCGCCGGGTGCACAACGCGAAGTTGATGAACGGCCCACCGGACTCCGGCCCGCCGGTGAGCGCGGCCTTGAGCACCGACTCCCCGTCGGGGCTGACGGCGGCCGTACCGTAACCGTCCCAGACGGTCGGCCCGCCGTTGTGGCTGACATACCGGTCACAGAGGTCGTTGTCGCAGAACCGGGCCCCGGACACGGTCGCCATCACCGGGTGCTTTCCGGCCGGCCAGCCGATCGCGGCGACGTCACCGGGCGCGTCCCCGTGCGACCGCACGGTCGGCACCCCGAGCGGATTGGTGACCGCGATCACCGCCGGCGCACCCAGCGCGACCAGCGCCGCGACCCCGGCCGGCCACGGCCGCCGCCCTCGGACCACGCCCGGCCCCTGACCCACGCCGGATCCGTCTCCCCCGCCACGCCCGTCGCCCACGCCGGATTCCTCGTCCCCGGTGCCGGCCGAAATCCCGTCCTCCCCCGAGAGCACGGCGTCGCCGGGCGGGGTGGGCGCGAGGCCGGCTCCAGGATCGACGGGCGCCGGCGCGGCGGGCTCGGGAACGGCCCCGGGATCGACGGGCGCCGGCGCGGCGGGGTCGGGGACGGCGGGCTGGAGGAGGCCGGTCAGGGCCAGGATGCCGGCCTGGGACATCAGGACCCCGGTGAGCAGGATCGTGGCGATCGGGGCGCGGGCCACCGGTGGGATCGCCGACAGGCCGGCGTCCAGCAGGAACGCACCGACCAGCGGCACGCCGGCGCCACCCAGCAGGACGGCGCCGGCGGTGGCCGCCACCCGGCCGCGGGTCGGGGTCCAGGCGCTGCCGCCCGAGGCGATCAGGCCGATCAGCAGCCGGGCGCCGGCCACCGCGAGCACCGCACCCACCGCCAGGATCAAAAACAGCCCCGGTGTCGCCCCGCCGTCGCCGGCCGCCACGCCGAGCAGCAGGAACGCCCCGCCGGCCACCGTGAACGCACCGAACGCCAGAGCCGCCGCGATCGCCAGCACCGGGATCCGGGTGATCCCCACGACCAGCGCGGCGAGCGTTCCCAGCGGCCGGCCCCGCTCGGCGGCGGCGATGGTCGCGGTGCCGGCGGTCAGGCCCACCACCCAGCACCCCACGATCACCGCGGCCGGCGCCCAGCCCAGCTCGCCGGGGTCGCCGACGACCAGGGCGCCGTCGAGGATCACCAGCTGGTCGCGGCCGAGCAGCAGGTCCAGGGTGAGGAGCCCGAGCAGCGCGACGGCGAGCAGGGGCAGCAGGACGGCGAGCAGCCGGCGCGCGTGCCGGATGGCCAGCGACCACCCGACGGCGATGTCGCCGAGCAGGCCGAGCGAGACGTACGGGGTGGGCACGGAAGACACGGCGGAAGGGTAACGGACCTGATCAGCGGCCGGTTTTCGTCCCGCTGCCCGGCGGGGTCAGTCTGGCAGCGTACGGCAGCTCGCCTTCGACGGTCCGGACGTGTACTGCCTCAAGTCATGCGATAGTCGGAAATATGCGGACGGGATGGCGTTTCCTGGCCGCGCCGCTCGCGGTGTGGCTCGTCCTCACCTGTGCCGGGACCGGCATCCTGGCCTGGGTCGAACACTCCACCAGACAGGGCGTCATCAAGCGCTATCAGGACCGCACCGACCTCGCCGCCAAGTTCGTCGCCGCCATCGTCGACGACCTGATCGTCCGGCAGCGCACCCAGGCCGAGGCCTTCCTCACCGACCGGACCGTCGCGGTCCGTGACTTCACCCGCTCGGTCGGCGGATTCGGCTACCCGGCGGCCGTCCTGCTGAACGCCGAGGGCCGGGTGCTGCGGGTCATCCCGGCGAACCCGGCACTGGACGGGCAGCCGATCGCCGACCGGTACCCGCACCTGACCACCGCGGTCCGGGACGGTCGGCCCGCGGTCTCCCCGGTGGTGCCGTCGGCCGCCGAGAGCCAGCCGGTGGTCGGGTTCGCGGTGCCGTTCAGCACCCCGTACGGCCTGCGGGTCTTCTCCGGCGCGGTGGCGGTCTCGGAGAAGAGCCCGCTCTCCTCCTACCTGGCCACCGCCATCCAGCTCGACGGTGTGAAGGTGCACCTGGTCGACGACGCCGGGGCGATCGTCGCGGCCAACCACGCCCACCAGACGGGAGTGACCCTCCTCGGCAACGACGAGCCCGCCCTGTCCACCGCGCTGTCCCGGACCGGCGAGGGCCGCTACCGCGACGGTGGCAAGTGGTGGCGCTACACCTCGCAGGCCATCCCCGGCACTCCGTGGCGGCTGTCCGCCGCGGTGTCCGAGAACGTGCTGTACGCCAACACCGCCGGGATGCGCGCCGCCGGCCGGGCCGCGCTGGTCACCGCCGCCCTGGTCGGCCTGCTCGTGGTCGCCGCCACCGCGCGGGCCCGCCGCAACCGGCGTGAACTCAGCTCCAGCGAACAGCGGTTCCGCAAACTGTTCGACAACTCCCGGATCGGCATGGCGATGGCCGACCTGGACGGCCGGTTCACCCGCGTCAACCCGGCGCTCTGCGACATGCTCGGCCGGCCCGAATGCGAACTGGTCGGCACCAACTTCGGCGACCTCACCCACCCCGACGACCTGCCCGGCTGCCTGCGCCACGTCCAGGACTGCCTGTCCGGCCGGGTGGACGGGTTCGACATGGAGAAGCGGTACATACACGCCGACGGCCACCCGGTCGAGGTCGTCGTCACCGCCAGCCTGCTGCACGACCAGACCGGCCGGCCGCACTACTTCGCCACCCAGATCGTCGACGTCACCGAACCCCGCACCCTGGAACGCGCCCGCCGCCGGGACGCCGCCGCACTCGAGGAACACGCCGCCCGCCTGGAACACGCCAACGAGCAGATGGGCGACTTCATGGCGATGCTCAGCCACGACGTCCGCCAGCCGCTCACCACCATCGTGTCGGCCGGCGAGATGCTCGTCGAGGACTGGACCGACATGGAGGACGAGACCCGCCGGCACTACCTGCGCCGGATGACCAGCGCCGGGCACCGCGCCGAACAGCTGGTCAGCGAGATCCTCACGCTCGCCCAGCTGGACGCCGGCGCGCTCACCGCCCGGCCGGTCCGGCTCGACGTGGCCCACGCGGCCCGGCAGGCGGTGGCCGCACAGGGCTCCACCGAACAGGCCGCCACGGTGACCGGCCCGGACCAGGTGATCGCCTACGCCGACCCGGTCCACCTGGCACTGCTGCTGGGCAACCTGCTGGCGAACGCCGTCAAATACGGTGCCCCGCCGATCCAGATCTCGGTCAAACACGACCGGGACCGGGTCCAGGTGAAGATCAGCGACCACGGCGAGGGCGTACCGGCGGCGTTCGTCCCGCACCTGTTCGAACGCTTCACCCGCGCCGAGACCGGGGTCGCCACCACCAAACCCGGCACCGGGCTGGGCCTCTACCTGGTGGCCCGGCTGGCCGAGGCGTCCGGCGCCACCATCAGCTACCAGGCCAACAAGCCGCGCGGCGCGGTCTTCGTGCTGTCCCTGCCGTGTTCGGCCGGCCCCGCCCTGCCCACCTCGACCAAGGCCGTCTCCCCACTGGCGATCGGCTGACCGGCCCTCACCGGCCGGGGCGCAGCAGTGGCGCCACCACGTCGGCACGGTTGCTCCAGACCCAGCCGGACCAGCCGTCGGGCACCGACGCCAGGTCCTCGGGCCGATCGAAACCCGCCGACCACGGGCCCTCCCCGGCGACCAGCACCACCCGGGTGCCGGCCGCTGTCATCCGGTCGTCGAAGAGGTTCGGCCAGCCCCACAGCCACTTGCCGTAGCGCTCGGGCAGGTGCAGCTCGGTGTCCCGGCACGGTTGGGGGACATGGCCGGACCAGCCGGTGGCCAGATACTCGACGAGACAGTCCCGCATGGTCTTCTTCGACGCGGCCCGCACCCCGGGCAGAGCCCGCCGGACCGCGTCGACCGGCGCGTCCCCGCCGTACACCGCGATCGTCGCCAGCCGCTCCGGCGGCAGGGTGGCCAGGTAGGCGGCCAGCCGCTCACCCTCCGCCGGGTCGTCGTGCTTGAGATCCAGCAGCAGTTCCCGGTCCGGGAACGCGGCGACCACCTCCGGAACCGTCACCAGCAGTCCCTTTCCGGTCCCGCGCAGCGGGTGGGTCGCGCCCCCGTCCGCCGTGTAACCGTGGCCGAGATCGAGCCGGCGCAGCGCCTCGAGGGTGTGCTCGCGGACCGCGCCGGTGCCGTCGGTGCGGCAGTCGAGAGTCGCGTCGTGGAAGACCGCCAGCTCGCCGTCCGCGGTCGACTGCACGTCGATCTCCAGCATGTCGGCGCCGGCCGCGAACCCGGCACGCATCGACGGCAGCGTGTTCTCCAGGTACGCGTGGTCCGGCGGGTGGATCCGGGTGGCCGTGCAGGTGTCGCTCTCCACACCGTCCAGCGGGAAGGTCTGGGCGATCCCCCGGTGGGCGAGCAGCCGCGGCTCACCGGCGCCGTCACCCCACAGGGCGGAACTGTTGGCGACGGCCAGGCCGGCCACCCCGACGCCGAGAACGATCACGATGCTGAGCAGTCGTTTCCTTCGAGACACCAGGGCAGCCTGCCAGCCGCCGCCGGGGCCGGGAACCGTCTTTGGACCGAGCCGGCCCGCGTCCTTAGGACAGGTGCCGCGCGAGGAGGGCCGCCTGGGTGCGGCTGGTCACCGCGAGTTTCGCCAGCAGGTTGCTGACGTGCGATTTGACGGTACGTTCGGCGAGCGCGAGCTCCCGGGCGATGCCCTGGTTCGTCATCCCCCGGCCGAGCAGCCCCAGCACCTCACGCTCCCGGCCGGTCAACGTGGCCAGCCGGGCGCCGGCGTGTTCCGGGGCGGCGGCCACCGGCGCGGGCCAGAGCAGCTCGGCCGCCGACCCGCTCAACGCGGTCACCCCGGCGTGCACACTCCGGACCGCGGCGGCCAGCTCGGCTCCCCCGGCATCCTTGAGCACGAACCCGTCGGCGCCCGCGGCCAGCGCCCGCTGCACGTCCGCGGCCCGGCCGACGGTGGTGAGCATCAGCACCTTCACCGGGCCGAGCGCCCGGACCCGGCCCAGGACCTCCACCCCGTCCGCACCGGGCAGGTAGAGGTCGAGCAGGATCACGTCGGCCGCGCCCGGCTCCCCGGCCAGAAAACCGAGCAGCGCCGGGCCGTCCGGCAGCTCGGCCACCACCTCCAGGTCGGGCTGCGCGCCGAGGATCAGGCCCAGCCCTTCCCGGACCAGGGCCTGGTCGTCCACCACGACAAGCCGGATCATGCCTGCATGCTATTCGGCCATCTCCGGGACAGGGCGGCGCACGGCCCGCGGCGGACTTCCGACACGCATCCGGATCTCACCGCCCGGCCGGGCTCCGACGCGCAGCCGGGTTCCATCGCGCGGCGGGCTTCCATCGCGCGGCCAGCTTCCGTCGCGCGACGGATCCTGGTGGACCTCGGGCCGGCGGGCGCGACCGCTGTGCTGTTCCTGTTCTCCGGGACCGCCGTGTCGGTGCCGCTCGCGGTGACACAGCTGCTGCCGCTGCTGTGGCGGCGGCGCTGGCCGGCCGTGGTGCTGATCGTGGTCGCCGGTGCGACGGCCGCGCACACCACGCTCGGGATGGCCCGGGCGATCGGGTTCTTCCCGGCCACCATCGCGCTCTACTCGGCGGCCGCGCACCGGTCGCCGTGGCTGCGGTGGGTGCTGTGCCCGGCGGCCGGGACGGCGATGGCGGCGGCGAGCGCGCTGCGGCACGGTGTGGTGGAGGGCGCGCTGATGGCCGTGGTCACGGTCACCGTGGCCTGGCTGGCCGGGGTGGAACGCGGCGACCATCTGCGCCAGCGAGCCGAGGCCGACCGGCTGCGCCGCGAGCGCGAGGTGGCCGACCGGGAACGGGCCGTCGCCGAGGACCGGGAGCGGCTCGCCCGCCGGGTCCACGACACCGTGGCGCACACCGTGACCGTGATGCTGGTGCAGACCGAGGCGGTCCGGGCGACGGCGGCTCTCGACCCGGCCGCCGAGCGCCGCCTGGACAACGTGCTGCACGCCGGGCGGCGGGCCCTGACCGAGATCCGGGCCGCACTGACCGAACACGAGCAGACGCCGCCTCAGACCGGGCACGAGCAGGCGCCGCCACAGACCGGGCACGAACGCCCACCGGCGCCCGCCGAACACGAACGCAAGCCCACGCCGACCGGGCACGATCGGGCGCCGTCGCTGACCGTGCCCCGGGCCACGCCGGCCAGGCACGATCGGGCGCCGTCGCCGGCCGGGCCCCGGGCCATACCGGCCGGGCACGAGCAGACGCCATCGCCGGCCGAGCGGCTGGAGAACCTGCGGGCGGCGGGGCTGCGACTGGTCGTGCCGGACCTCGGCGACGTGCTGCCGCCGCGGGCCCGGGGCGTCGCCGAGCGCCTGATCGGCGAGGCGGCGACGAACGCGCTGCGTCACGACGGCCCCGGCACCCTGCTGACGGTCACCGCGACCATGGCGGTAGGCGCGGTGACCCTGACCGCGCGCACCGAGCCCGGCGGATCGGCCCCCGCACGGGCCGGCGGCGGCCCCGGGTTCGGTCTGCGGAGTCTGGCCGCCGACCTGCACACCGTCGGCGGAACCCTGGTCTTCGGCCCGGCCGACCCGTCCGGCTGGCGGGTGGAGGCGACGATCCCCCACGCGGGTAGCGGTCAGTGACTGATTCGTGTGGTCATTTCCGGTGCGATTCGCACCGGAAATGACCACACTTCGGTGACGGACCGCTCACGCCCGGCGGTCGCGGCACGGTCCGGACGGGCCGCCTTCCGCGCGGGGTCGATATCGAGCTTCGCATGCCCGTACGCAATCAGATCTTTTTGCAGTCGAATGGTCCTCGGACGCCGGCGCTGAACCGTTCCGCGGCGCTCAGGGCCAGCCGGACTCGGGCTTTCGGGCGCATTCCGCGGCCGGCGGTGGCGTAGAGGGCGCCGAGGGCGATGTCGTTTCCGCAGCCGACCGCCGCGAATCCGTCGGCGGCCCGGGCCACCTGATAGTCGTCGTAAATGGTGTAGAGGCGGCCTTCGACGCCGACCAGGAAGGTGCCGCCGAGTTCCTGTTCCTCCTCCTTGCGGGCGTAGCCGCCGGATTTGAGGCAGTCCCGTAAGCCGTCGATGAATCGGGTGACCATGAACCGGTCCAGGTCGCCTTCCGGTTTCGGCAGGCTGAGTGAATAGCGGATCAATTGGCCCATCCGGAACGAACTGGTGAATCCGAAGAGATACCGCTTGTTGCGGAATACCTTGGTGTCGGCGCGGACGGACAGGCTCAAGCCGGACACTCCGGCACTGTCGCCCCCGATGTAGACGGATTTTCCCCGGGTCAGGCCCACGATCGCAGTCATGTTGACCACACGACCGGCTGTGGGTGAGGCCGTCAACCACAGGCGATGACAGTATCTGCGAATCGCGACAGACAGGGGAATCATGCGGCGGGCGGCATTACTCTCCGTGCTGCTCACAGCAGGTTGTGGCGCACCCGACATTCCCGATAAAACCGAAGTGTTGGAGAAGTCGCCCATGATGGAGCGACACGAACCCCTCCCCTGGGTCGGCACCTGGGCGACCGCGATGGAGAGTGGCGGCCGCACCTTCGAACGGCACACCCTGCGCCAGATCGTGCACACCAGCATCGGCGGCGACGCGGCCCGGATCCGGTTGACCAACGAGTTCGGGACCCGGCCGCTGACCGTCGGCGCGGTGCACCTGGCCCGCCCGGTCAAGGACGGTGTGATCGATCCGTCCACCGATCGCCCGGTGACGTTCGGCGGGCAACCCACGGTGACCATCCCGGTCGGCGGGATAGCGGTCAGTGACGAGGTCGCGTTCCCGGTGCCGGCCGGCGGGAACGTCGCGGTGACCGCCTATCTGCCGTCGGCGACCGGCCCGAGCAGTCGGCACGGGATCGCGGCGCGGCACAACTACGTGGCCGCCGGGGATCAGGTGCCGGCCGCGAAACTGTCCCGGGCCCGTACCGAGAGCAGCTGGTTCTTCCTGTCCGGGCTGGATGTCCGCAGCGACGGGGCGGCGGTGGTGGCGTTCGGCGCGTCGATCACCGACGGGCTGGGCTCCCGGTTCGGCGCCGACCAGCGCTGGCCGGATCTGCTGGCCGCCCGGCTGCGCGCTGCGGGCCGGACGGTGGGTGTGCTCAACGCGGGGATCAGCGGCAACCGGTTCACCGCCGACGACCGGGGCGAAAGTGGGGTGCGCCGGTTCGACCGGGACGTGCTGCGCCAGCCGGGTGTGCGCTGGGTGATCATCTCGGACGACGCGATCAACGATCTGGGCGCGGCCGACCCGCCTTCGGCGTCCCGGCTGATCGACACGTTGCGGCAGCTGGTGGACCGGGCCCATGCCTCCGGGGTACGCGTGATCTGCTCGACCCTGACCCCCTACCGGGGTGCCGGCTACTGGACTCCGCTGGGCGAGTCGGGCCGCGCCGAGATCAACGCCTTCGTGCGTTCCCCGGACAGCGGCTGTGACGCGGTGCTGGATCAGGACACCGCCACCCACGATCCGGCCGCGCCGACCCGGTTCCGGGCCGAGTTCGATTCGGGTGATCACCTGCACCCCTCGCCGGCGGGTCTGCGGGCCATCGCGGACGCCGCCGACCTCACCTGGTTCACTGACTGACATGGGTGGATATCTTCGGGCGGCTGGACAGGTCCTGCTCGGCGCGGCGCTGGCTTTCGCCGGCATCTCGCATCTGACGGTGGCGCGGCGGGAGTTCCAGGCGCAGGTGCCGGACTGGTTCCCGATCGGCGCCGATCTGGTGGTGGTCGCGTCCGGCGTCGTCGAGATCGGGCTGGGGCTGGCGTTGCTGACCGTGTGGCGGCAGCCGTCACGGGCCGTGGTCGGCGCGCTGACCGCGGCGTTCTTCGTGGTGATCTTCCCGGGGAACGTCGCGCAGTGGCTGGAGCACAAGGACGGGTTCGGGCTGGACACCGACACCAAGCGATTCGTCCGGTTGTTCTTCCAGCCGCTGCTGGTGGTGTGGGCGCTGGCCGTCACCCAGGCGGTCGGCACCCTGCGGCGACGGTTCAGCGGCGCAGATCGTGCCGGCCGTGGGTCAGTTTCGCCATGAGCCCGGCGGGCAGCAGCCGCCGCAGCGGGAACACCAGCGGCGCGTTGCTGCCCACCGCGTAGTGCGCCCGGGGCCGGCCCGCCCCGATCGCGGTGAGGACGGTCGCGGCGACCCGGTCGGCGCCGATCCCGGCCCGCTCGTTGCGGTCCAGGGCGTTCAGCATGGTGGCGAAGTCGTCGCGGTAGGCCGAGTCGCCGGCGATGTATTTGGTACGCCGCTCGCTGATGCCGGTGGCGATCGACCCCGGTTCCACGGTGGTCAGCCACACCCCGAACGGGCTCAGCTCGTGCCGGGCCCCGTTGCTGAAGCCCTTGATCGCGGCTTTCGAGGCGACATATGACGACCGGTACGCCAGGGGGAACGACGCCAGCATCGACCCGATCATCACCACCCGCCCGTAGCGGCGCTGCCGCATCCCCGGCAGGGCCAGCTGGGTGAGCCGCACCGGCCCGAACACATTGATCTGGAACAGCCGCCGCAGCGCGTCGCCGGGCAGGTCCTCCAGCGGCCCGTTCTGGCTCTCGCCGGCGTTGTTGACCAGCACGTCCACCCCGGCCAGCGCGGGGGCGAGGCGCTCGATGGAGGCCTCGTCGGCGAGGTCGAGGGCGATGAACTCGACTCCGGCCGGCCGCTGCTCCGGCTTCAGCGCGTCCGGGTCACGGCTGGTGCCGATCACCCGGTAGCCGCGGGCGGCGAGCGCGGACGCGGTCGCGTGGCCGATGCCCGACGACGCCCCGGTGACGAGTGCGGTGCGATCCATTCATGAAGATTAGGACACGCCGACGATCGTGTGATGATCCGCCGCGTGGCGCGGGTGGGCCGACATCGTGCAGTTCATGATCAACTACGTGCTCGCCGCCGTGCTCTCCCTCGGCGCAGCCCTCTCCACACCCGTCGCGGCGGCCGCCGCCCCGTCCTGCCCGATCGTCGAGGACAAGATCCAGGCGGCCACCGACAGGGCGAACGTCAAGCTCGACCGGATCACCCCGGCGCCGGTGTGGCGGCAGAGCTGCGGAACCCTCTACCGCAGCGACGGCCGCAAGCCCGAGGTCATCTTCGCCGAGGGTTTCTCCGCCAAGGACGTCACCGGCGGGCAGTACGACGTGAAGCAATACGTCCTGGTCAACCAGCCGTCGCCGTACGTCTCCACCACCTACGACCACGACCTCTACAAGTCCTGGTACAAGTCCGGCTGGAACTACTACATCGACGCGCCCGGCGGCATCGACGTCAACAAGACCATCGGCTCCGACCACAAGTACGCCGACCAGGCCGAGGTCGCGTTCCCCGGAGGAATCCGCCGCGAGTACGTGATCGGCGTCTGCCCGGTCGACAAGACCACCAAGACCGAGATCATGAGCGACTGTCAGAGCAACCCGAACTACCGGCCCTGGCACTGAGCCGCGCCCCGGGCCCGCCCCTGCCCGGGCGGGCCCACCGGCGGCGATGACTTCGACCGGGGCCCGGCACACCGGCGCCGACCAGGCAAGATGCCGCACATCACGGTCCGCGGCCGGCGGGTTCGCACCTTTCCGCGGGTACGGTCGGATTCTCCGCTTCCCAGGAGGGGTTCACCGATCGTGAGTACCGCGCCGTTGACGTCGGCCGCCGTGGGGGCACGCCTCACCGCGCTGCTGCTGCTGGCCGGGCACCGGCTGGCGTCGCTCGTCCACCACGCCCTGCTGCTGATCCCGGCCCTGCGCCGCCGGCACGAGCAGCGCCTCCAGCGGCACCGGGCGGCGGTCGAGGCGCAGCGCTGGGCCGACGAGGTGGCGGTGGCCGCCGAGCGCGCCGAGGAGGCCGCCCAGCGCTGGCAGAGCTACTGGCGGCAGACCGACGAGCACGCCGACGACGCCTGGCACACCTGGCAGGACGCCGAGCAGCGGCTGAACCGGACCCGGGCGGCCGCCGCCTTCCGCACCCCGGACACCCTCCGCACCACCTCCGAGTACGCCTCCCGGGAGAGATTCCTGCACCGCGCGGTGGCCGACGCCGTCGATCGCGGTGACCTGCCCGCC
The DNA here is from genome assembly GCF_050589265.1 of Actinoplanes sp. G11-F43. Lineage (NCBI taxonomy): Bacteria > Bacillati > Actinomycetota > Actinomycetes > Micromonosporales > Micromonosporaceae > Actinoplanes > Actinoplanes sp. G11-F43. The sequence continues at coordinate 113,007 of NZ_JBNZCE010000010.1, read as the reverse complement.
ACCGTGCTGGCCGATCTGGCCGCCGGCGCCGGCGGCTGGAACCCGAAGCTCCACCCGGTCGAGCAGGAACTGGTGCTGCACCGGGCGATCGCCGCGGTCCGCTACCACCTGTACCACCAGGCCGCCGCCTCCGAGGAGCGGATCCGGCACGACGCCGAGCTGGCCGACGCCACCCGGGACAGTCTGCGCCGCGAGGTGGCCACCGCCGCCGGGCGGGCCGCCGCGCTGCGCGAGGATCTGATCCCGGAGTTCGATCCGGCGTCGTCACCACGCCTGATCCCGGTCTTCTGATCATCGCCGGTGTGGTTGCCGGGATGCGGGCCGCGACATGCCTACGCTTAGGTTGTTATGACTGTGCCGGACAATGACACCGAGACCCGCCCGTGCGCCCACTGTGGCCGCCCGGTGCCGCAGCGCGCGTCCGCCGGGCGCCCGTTCCGCTACTGCCGGGACAACGACGGCGAATGCCAGCGCGCCTCCCGCAACGTCCGGATGCGGCATCGTTCGTCGCCGGGCCTGGCCGGGCAGGTGGCCCGCACCTGGGAGGCCGTCGACCGGCTCGATCAGCTGGTCGGGTCGCTGAGCGAGGCCCTGCATTCGGAGATGTCCCCGGCCGGGGTGGAACGCCAGGTCGCCGAGGTCCGGGCGGAGACGTCCGGGCAGGTGGCGGCCGCCCACGCGGAACGTGACGACGCCCGCCGCGACGCCGATCAGGCGGCCAAGGCGGCGGCCGCGGCACAGCAGCTGGCGTCGGCGGCCACCGCCGAACGCGACGAGGCCCAGCACCGGGCGCAGGACGCGCAGCGCAACGCCGAGGAGTCCGGGAAGCGGGCCCAGGAGGCGGCGGCGGCACGGGACGAGGCGGTCCGGGCCGCCACCGCGGCCGCCGCGCTGCGGGAGCGGGCCGAGGCCGAGCGGGACGCCGCGGGTGAGAGTCTGGGCGCGGCCCGCAAGGAGCTCTCCGAGGTCCGCGCCCAGCGTGACGCCTCCGACCGCGATCTGAAGACGGCCCTGGAAGACCTCAAACAATTACGCCGTACGGCCGACGAACAGCGCGAACGGTCCGCCGAGGAGCTGACCGCCGCCCGCGCCGAGTCGGAGCGGCTGTCCGCGGAGGCCGCCCGCGATCGGCAGCGTGCCGACTCCGCCGAAGCCGACCGGGACCGGCTGGCCGAACAGGCGACGGCCGCCCAGCAGGCCCTGACCGCGGCCGCCGCGGAACGGGACGGGCTCCGCCGTACCACCGAAGATCTGGAACGCGCCGCCGAGCGCGCCGCGCGCGAACACGCCGACCTGGAACGCCGCCTCGCGTCCGCCCGCGCCGACGCCGACACCGCCCACAGCCGTGTCGCCCAGCTGACCTCCCAGGTCAGCGACCTGGCGGCGGCCCTGGCCAGCCTGGGCGCGGCCCGTCCGGCAGCGCCCGCGGCCGCGCCCCCGCCCGCCCCCGCTCAGCCCACCGCCTCGGGCAACAGCTGACACGTCACCGCCACACGTCACCGCCGCCCCCGCCGTCACCGCCACACGTCACCGCCGTCACCGCCACACGTCGCCGCCGTCACCGCCACACATCGCCGCCGTCACCGCCACACATCGCCGCCGTCACCGCCACACATCGCCGCCGTCACCGCCATACGTCACCGTCGCCCCGTTACCCCCCGCCACCGTCGCCGTCACCGCCATCACTGCCGCCCTGCCGTCACCGCCACCCGTCACCGTCGCCCTCGCCCGTCACCGTCGCCCTCGCCCGTGCCCTCGCCCGCGCCCGCGCCAGAACGTTCTGTCTCGTGGCCCGGCCGGGCGGTAGCCTCCGGGCGATGATCACCCTGGATCAATGGCGCGGGCTCGGCCGGCGCGACGAGCAGCGGTATGTGGCGGCCCTGGCCGAGGCTCTCGGCGCCGAGTCGGTGCGGGTCCGGCTGCCGGATGCGGTGTTCCAGCCGGTTCGGGTGGCCCGGTTCATGATCGGTGGGCACGAGTTCGTCCTGGTGCCGGGCGGTACCGCCACCCTGGGCTACGACGCGAGCCGTTTCCTGCCGACCCGGGCGGAGCTGGAATCGTTCCTCGGTGTGGCCAGTGACCTGTGGGAACCCGGCTGGGACGACGACCCGGAGCCCGCGCGGGATCCCTGGTATCAGCCGGTGCCGGTCCTGCCCGGCCAGGAACCGTTGTTCGACTGGATCCCGGCAGCGCCGCACCGGGCCCCAGCGGCCGGTCCCGGCCCGTGGCGGGCTGACCCCGCTGATCTCGATCGGTTGCGTGCCTACTTGCGGGAACGCGTCACCTCACCCCGTACCGCAACGGTGTCGTCTCTTCTGGTCTCCGCACCGGTCGCCGTCGCCGGGCGGACTCCGCTGGCCGTCGACGATCCACAGGTGACCGTGGCGGTGGCGGCCTTCGAGCGGGAGCACAACCGGCCCGATCAGGGTTGCCGGTGCACCCACTGGGGTCCGGGCCGGGTGCCGGACGAGGACCGGGAGACGTACGCGGCCGGCCGGTTCGCACCCGGTTCCCGGCGGGTGGTCCGGGCCTGGGCCGACTCCTATGTCACCTATGCCGACGTGGTCACCGGGCTCGCCGATCACGGACGGCGACTGCCGACCCCGGACGAGTGGGAGTACGCGATGGGCTTCGGTGGCGCCGGACTGTTCCCCTGGGGCGATCGGTTCGACCGGCCGGCCGACGCCGAGCGGGTGACAGGCGTACCGGCGCATGGGGTTGATGTTCCGGAATTGACTGGTGTGCGTGCCGAGGTTCGGGGTAGTGATGGGGGTGCGGCCGTCGGTTCCGGCGACTTCTACCACGGGGTGGTGCGGTCGCCGGCGCACCGTGATCCGGAGACGGTGGCGGGAGAAACGGGGGTGACCGGGGTGCGAGGCAGGCTGGTGCGGGCGGTTTTCGAGGCCCCGGGGGTTGACTGGTGACCATTCTCACGTTCAACGGCCGTCTCGCGATGTTCTGGTAACACTTCAGGAAGCCTGGTGGCGGCCGATCACTACAGTACGCGGATAGTCAGGTGACCCAAGGTTCCGTAAATTACGAGTGAATCTGCTCAGTGACCGACATCGCACCACACGCAGAAGCCGCGAAGGGCCATAAAGTGGACCAAGGTCCACTCGTACGCCATCTCGGTTTGCGGGGTGGGGTGAGTGGCCGGTTACGCTCATAGCGTTAACACCGTCGACAACGGCGGTTTTAGCGGAAACAGGCACGGACAGACTTTGGCGGCCGTCGGGGATCCCGGCGGAGGAATCCAGCGGCCGCCCCTTTCGTTATACCAACGAGAGCAGCACCACGAGCGAGGGGAAAGCCGATCATGGGCGAACGCATGCTGCGCGGCAGCCGTCTTGGCGCAGTCAGCTACGAGTCCGACCGTAACACTGAGCTGGCGCCCCGGCAGACCCGCGAGTTCCTGTGCGCGAAGGGTCACCAGTTCGAGGTGCCGTTCGCCGTCGACGCCGAGGTGCCCACCACCTGGGAGTGCAAGTTCGACGGCAGCGTCGCCCGACTGGTTGACGGGAGCGAGCCGGAGCAGAAGAAGGCGAAGCCGCCGCGTACCCACTGGGACATGCTGCTCGAGCGGCGTTCGATCGCCGAACTCGAGGACATTCTCAACGAGCGGTTGCAGGAGGTCCGCACCCGCCGCGGCCGCTGACACCCGAATCACAGAGAGGCCGCCCCACCCGGGGCGGCCTTTTCGTCATCCGAGGCGGGACGGCCTCTCCGCTCGCCCCGGACAGGACAGCCATTTCGCTCACCCCGGGCAGGGCGGCCATTCCGTCGTCCCAAGCAGGACGGCCTCTCCGCTCGCCCCGGACAGGACAGCCATTTCGTCATCTCGGGCAGGGCGCCCCTTTTTCGTCCCCACCCAACCTGCAACAGGCCTGGCCGCAGCTACGCGGGCGAGAGACCGGGCTCCCACCTGAGCAGATGCGTTTAAAGGACTGGCTACATCCTTCGCGGTGCGGGGCATCAGGCCCCACCTAAGCGGATGCGACGCCCGACCACGCCCCCAGGCCATCGCCCCTCACCTCGCCGCCCAGCAGACCCTTGCCTCACCGCCCGGCAGACCCTCACCTCACCGCCCAGCAGATCCTTGCCTCACCGCCCGGTAGATGCGACGCCTCGCCCTCAGTTTCCGATGCCTCGCCCACCTTTTCCGGCATCTCACCATCGGCGGAAAACAACAGTGATCGTCGGGCCGGAGTGCTACATCGACCGGGAACCGATCAACGACGATCAGGCCGGCCCACGCGAAGCGATGATCACCCGGTTGCCGTCAGGGTCCGCCACCATGGCCATCCGCTCTCCCCACGGTTGATCGGCCGGCTCCTGCAACACCACGACCCCACCGTCACGAAGCCGCGCAACACCTGCATCACAGTCCTCGGCGTAGATCCACAAAGTCACGCGATCGTTGGCGAGATCGCCGGGTTCGTCCTGTCGGCCGATGCCGAGGTGAGAGCTCCCCAAACGTATGCCGACATAGACGGATTCACCCTCCTCGGGGAACCGATACGTAACCTCACCACCGAGCAGGTCGCGGTAAAAAGCCAGCGATCGCTCAAGATCCGGCGTAGCAAGAATCGGAAATACCTCATCAAACATTGACACATTCTCCCCCGCCGACGCCCTCTCCACCGAAAAAGTCCACAGCCAAAACCTCTGGCAGCCAGATCAGCCCTCCCACGGCCAACCACGACAACCCCAGCGAGCAGCGAGGTCAAACAAGCCCAAGCAGGCGTCCCAGCCCAAGCAGGCGTCGCAACCCAAGCAGGCGTCGCAACCCAACAGGCGTCGCAGCCCAAGCAGATGTCCCAGCAAGGAGATGTCCCAGCCCAAGGAGAGGTCCAGCCCAGGCTGAGGTCACGTCCTACCAGGGGTCACATCCCGGGCAGGGGTCACGCCCCGAGCAGGCCGACCAGCAATCACCTATTTACCCAACCTCAACTTGTTGCCTTTCAGGCCTTTCGCGGACCCCTCCGGCACCAGAAGAAGCAAACCTCGCGAATACGGCCCAAATCCGCATTATCGGTAACTTTCCGCCGATTTGAGCCTTATCCTTGGCGACTGGTCCGCCCGCCGTAAATTCCCCGCGCGAGTGTCCACTTCCTGGCCTGACCCCAGGCGATCTTGGAAGATTCACCACCGTTTTGAGACTTCCTCTGGGCTGCCGGCCAGTCCGTGGTCAATTCCCGCGCGAGTGTCCACCTTCCGGCCCCCCTGGCCGATCTTGACGGATTTTCCACCGAATAAGGTGGTAAATCCGCCAAGATTTTAGCTGGACGGGTTGCCCTCACAAGGAATTGACCGCAAGTGATCAGGCAGCCACGAACAAGACTCAATTCGGGGTGGAAAATCCTCCAAGATCTCGACAGGAGAGGGCCGCCCGAGCTCGACAGGAGAGGGCCGCCCGAGCTCGACAGGAGGGGGCCGCCCGCTCGCGGGCACCCGCGAGCGCGAGCAATACGAAGGCGTTCCGAACTCGCACAACACGTATTTCTGAATAAAATAGGTAAGACGGGCAGCCCGGGGCATCGGTCCGGCAAAAGCACAAGTTAACCGTCGGCGGAAATCAGACAACCGACATCGACATCGACAGGCAGATAGCGCAAGCAGCAAGCGCAAGCGGACAGCAGATGGCGGAGCGCAAACGGCCGATGACGACTTTCCCATTCACGGCAAAACAGTGAAATCGGGCGTAGAACGCCTGGCGAGACCACTGCCAGACACTACGGACGCATGGTGAGACCGCTGCCAGACGCTACGGACGCGGGGTGAGACGCGGTGAGACTCTGCGGATGCCAGGGCGAGACCGCCGCGACACCCCACGGACGCACGGGGCTAGACCGCCGCGAGACGCCACGAACGCAGGGCGAGACCGCTGCGAGAGGCGTGGCGAGTAATGGCGCGGTACGCGCCTGAACTCGCCACGCGGGTGGGCGGCGGCCGGACGGGTCGTCAGCGGACGATTTCGCCCTCGATGGCACCCGCTGCTGGGCGGGGAGCCGCCGGCTCCTCGTCGACGACCACGACCGTCACCGGGTCGGACTGGTGGACCCGGACCTTGCGGGGGCCGAACAGGTCGCTGGTGGCGGCTCCGCCCAAGCGGCGCTCGGCCAGCCTCTCCGCGCCCCGGCGAGCCAGCGTGCGGCCCGGCGGGACCAGCAGGAGCAGGCCCGCGACGCCGGTGACGAAGCCGGGCAGGGCCAGCAGCAGGGCGCCGAACAGGCCGATCAGCGAGTTGCTGACCTCGGCACCGGGTGGGCGGCCGGCCCGGGCCGCCTCCTGGAAGGCCCGCCAGCCGCGAATGCCTTCGCGGCGGAGCAGGGCCAGGCCGGCGAGGCTGCACACGGCGGCGAGCAGGATGGCCCAGCCGAAGCCGATGGCATGGGCCACCGACACGAAGGTCAGGAACTCCGCGAACGCCAGCAGCGGGAACACGAACGGGAGAAAGGCCAGTCTGCTCCGGCGCATCGAAAGTACCTCCGAGGGGTGTCGCCAGCCCGCCTCACGACGGCGGGCTGACATCAAGCATGACACCTCACGGCCAGGTACTGCCCTGCCGCGGTTTGCGGTTGAGCAGGCCGAGCAGGCTCTCCTTGCGGGCCTGCACGCCCCAGGTAGTGACCCTGAGCAGTTGTTCCTTGAAAATGTTGCCGCTCATCTTGGAGACGCCGATTTCGCGCTCGGTGAACGTGATCGGCACCTCGACCATGCGGAAGCCCTGCCGGTGGGCGCGCCAGGTCATCTCGACCTGGAACGAGTAGCCGGTGGAGGCGATGGTCGCCACGTCGATCTTGTCGAGGATGCCGATGCGGTAGGCCCGGTAGCCGGCGGTGGCGTCCTTGAAGGGCATGCCGAGGGCCATCCGGATGTACAGGTTGCCGCCGCGGGACAGCAGCAGGCGCCGTAGCGGCCAGTTGTGCACGCTGCCGCCGGGGATGTAGCGGGTCCCGATGACGGCGTCGTTGTCGGCGAGCGCGTCGAGCAGCAGGTGCAGCTCTTCGGGGGCGTGGGAGCCGTCGGCGTCCATCTCGACGACCGCGTCGTAGCCCTTGTCCTTGGCCCACTGGAAGCCGGCCTTGTAGGCGGCGCCGAGGCCTTCCTTGCCGGCCCGGTGCAGGACGAAGATGTGGTCGTCGGCCTCGGCGAGCTCGTCGGCGATGGCGCCGGTGCCGTCCGGGGAGTTGTCGTCGGCGACGAGGATGTCCACGGACGGGACGGCCTCCCGTGTCCGGCCGGTGATGAGCCGGATGTTGTCCGACTCGTTGTAGGTGGGAATGATCACGAGGACCCGTCCCACGCCCGGGTACCCTTCGGCCTCGCTCACCGTTCCTCCGAAACCTTCACGACATCCCCGTCTCTAGTGTCTCTCCGGCGGCGCAGGGGCAGCACACCGATGAGGGCGACGACCGTAGCAAAGACGATCACCACCTCGGGCCAGTTGCCCGAACGAGTCGCCAGCGTAGTCGGTCCGTCCAGATTCATGTCACGCACCACCACCGCGGCGGTGTTGAAACCCGTCGAACCGTACACAGTGCCAGTGACGTCCACGAAAGCGGACACTCCGACGGTGGACACCATCAGCGCCTCGCGGCCGTGTTCGACCGCCCGCAGCTGGACCATGGACAGCTGCTGGCGGGCTTCGGCCTCGTTGAAGGTGGCGTTGTTGGTCTGCACGGTGAGGATCTGCGCGCCGCCGTCGACGACGTCCTTGACCAGGCCGTCGTAGGCCACCTCGAAGCAGATCACGTTGCCGACCACCGCGGCGCCGGTGTCGATGACTCCGGGCCGGTCTCCGGCGAGCATGTTGCTGACCAGGTCTACCTTGTCGCTGACGTGCCGGGCGATGGAGCGCAGCGGCATGTATTCGGCGAACGGGACGGGGTGGCGTTTGGCGTACTGCTGGGAGTGGTCCGGGCCGGTGCCGGGGTTCCACAGGATGCTGACGTTGTAGTTGTTGCCGGGGACGTCGGTGCGCTGCAGGGTGCCGACCAGGATCGGGGCCTTGACGGTGTCGGCGGCGTACTGGATCTGCTCGGCGGCGTCCTCGTTGCGCAGCGGGTCGATGTCGCTGGAGTTCTCCGGCCACACCACCAGGCCGGGCTGTTTCTGCCGGCCGGCGGCCACGTCGGCGGCGAGTTGCACGGTGGCCCGCACGTGGTTGTCGAGGACCGCGCGGCGCTGGGCGTTGAAGTCCAGGCCGAGGCGGGGCACGTTGCCCTGCACGATGGCGACGGTGGTGGACGGCCCGCTGGTGGCGCCGAGTGGCAGCAATGCCGGCGCAAACAGTAAAAGTCCGACAAAAGCCGCATAAAGCCCAAAACCCAAAAGTCGGAAACGTCGCCAGCACATGGCTACCAGGGCACCCCCGGCCACCGTGACGACAAAGGTCACCAGCGGCGCCCCGCCGTACGCCGCCAGCCGCAGCGTCGGCGAGTCCCCCTGACTGAACGCGATCCGCCCCCACGGGAACCCCCCGAACGGCGTGCGGTCGCGCAGGAACTCCTGGGTGGTCCAGATCAGCCCGGCCACCAGCGGCCACAGCCACCGCCACCGGTCCACCAGCGGCGACAGCCATGCCCCGGCCAGCCCGGCCAGCCCGATGTACAGCGACTGGAGCACCGACAGCATGATCCACGGCAGCCACCCGGCGCCGATGGTGGTCCACTCCAGCAGCGGCACGAACAGTGTCAGCCCGGCGAGCACACCGAGCCCGAACCCGGCCCGCAGGCGCCGCCGGTGCACGGCCGCGGCGAGCAGCGCCACCCCGGCCGGGGAGAGCCACCACAGGTCGAACGGCGGCAGGGCGAGCAGCAGTGCGGCACCCGCGGCGACGGCGAGCGCCACGGCCACCGGTAGCCGCAGGGGCCGGCCCGGCTGCGCGGGGGCGGCCCCCGGTTCGGCCAGTGCCGGCGGGGGCAGAGTCATTTCCACGCGTGGCAGGCTACCCGCCCGCGAGCTGCGACGACGGAGGGGCGCGGTCACGGTTCGACCACGCCCCTCGGGTGCTCCACCCCTGTCCACGACCGGTGCAATCCGTCAGACTTCGCCGTGACCTTCGGACCGACCCACCGCGTGCCGGGTGCCCGCGCCGAGCCGTTGTCTACTGGCCACGATCCGATCTCCGGAGGGGCCGCCGGACAGCCCTCCCGCACCGGTCCCGCTCATTCCCTCCCCCTGGACCTGGCTGAACGCGCGACCCCTGCGAGGACTGCGGCCAGTGAGTGGGAGAACGAGAAGTGAAATCAGGACCCGACGACGGTACGTCGATCCCCCGCCTGATTGTCAACCGGGTCCCCCGTGTCACGGCGTGTCGCATCCACGGGCGTGTCATGTCCCGTACCCCAGACGGTCACGGAGCAGACACCCGGCGACGGTGGGGTGGTCGGCGGCCAGGAGACCGGCGGCCGCCAATACATAATCGGTGTCGACCACGGCACGGGCGTGTTCGGGGGGCGCCCAGCCGCCCCCGACGTCGGCGAGGACCGCATCGAGGACCGCTGTTCCCCCACCGTGCCGGAGCACCCCGCCGGATCCGACGACGAGGCGTACGTCACGCAGTCCCGGCCGGCCCCGCGCGTGGCGCCGCATGGCGACCACCGCGGCCGCCGCCGCGAGCGCCCGGTCGCCGCCGGAGGAGACGACCGGCAGCTTCTCCGCCGCGGCGGCGCAACGCGTGCCGTCGGCGCCGGCGGCCACCCCGAGATCGCCCTCGACGGTGCGTGAGCGCCACAGGGTGCCGGCCACGTCCCGCCGCGGCCCGGTCTCCGCCTCGGCGTCCGGGACCAGCGCCGAGTAGACGTCGGTGGTGGCCCCGCCCACGTCGACGACGAGGACGCCGGTTCCGGTCAGGTCGGCGAGGAGCTCCACTCCGGCGAGCACCGCGTCGGGGGTGGCGGCCCGCACGAGCGAGGCGAACCGGCGGCCCCGGGACAGGCGTTTGCCGCCGATCACGTGGCGCAGGAAGACGTCCCGGATCGCGGCGCGGGCCGGCAGCGGGTCGAGCACGCCGATCCGGGGCAGCACGTTGGCAGTCGGCGTGACCGGCACGCCCCGGCTGTGCAGGATGTCGAGCGCTTCCCCGCGTACCGAATGGTTGCCGGCCAGGACCACCGGCAACCGGGACCGGGCCGCCGCCAGCCGCCGCGCGTTGTGCAGCAGGGTGTCGCCGTCGCCTCCGTCGGTGCCGCCGACCAGCAGGATCACGTCCGGCCGGGCGGCACGCAGCCGGGTCAGATCGGGGCCGGTCATCGGCCCGGCGGCGACGTGCACCACCTGGGCGCCGGCGGACAGGCCGACCCGGTGGCCGGCTTCGGCGGTGACCAGTTCCTCGTAGCCGATGACAGCGAGGCGCAGGCCGCCACCGGCCGACGAGCAGACGTAGAGCCGGTCGCCGCCGCCGACGGCCTCGACGGCGGCGTCCAGGCCCGCCAGGACGTCCGTGGCGGAGGTGGTCGGTACCTCGGCCCGGCGGACCAGTCGCGCGCCGTCCAGATCGATCTTGGCGGCTTTGGTGTACGTGGACCCGACGTCCACACAGACCGCTGTCGCGCTCACGGCTTCGGTGGCACCACGACGGTCCCGACGGCGGTGGTGGCCACGATCGGCTCGTCGAGGACCGCGGCGGCCGAGCCCCCGGTCCCCCGGCACACCACCCGGACCTCGAAGGCGATCTTCCGGGACCGGGTGCCCACGGCGGTGACCGTCCCGGAGATCTCCAGCATGTCCCCGGCCCGGACCGGTGCGCGGAACTGCACGTCGTCGTAGGAGGCGAACAGCCCCTCGTCGCCGTCCAGGCGGATGCAGATCTCGGTGGCCACGTCACCGAAGAGCCCGAGTGAGTACGCCCCGTCGACCAGGTTCCCGGCGTAGTGGGCGTGCGAGTACGGCACGTAACGTCGATGGGTCACGGTGATCACTGGGCACCTCCGGCGAGCGCGTGGACGAGATAGGACGCCACCTCCCGTGGGGTGGTGCCGCGGCTGAAGATCCGGTCGACGCCCAGCTCGGCGGCCATCAGCTCGTCGAAGCGGGGCCCGCCGACGATCAGCAGCGGGCGCCGGCCGGCCGGCAGCGCCTCCCGGAACGCCGCCGACATGGCCCGGGTGTTCTGCAGGTGTGCGTCGCGCTGGGTGACCACCTGGGAGACCAGCACCGCGTCGGCCCTCCGTTCGCGGGCGGTCTCCACCAGGTCGGGGACCGACACCTGGGCGCCCATATTGGTGACCGACAGTTCGGAGTAGTACTCCAGGCCCTTCTCCCCGGCGATGCCTTTGAGGTTGAGGATGGCGTCGATGCCGACGGTGTGCGCGTCGGTGCCGATGCACGCGCCGACCACGTTGAGCCGGCGCCGCAGCCGCCGTTTGATGACCGCGTTCACCTCTTTGGCGCTGAGCAGCGGGTAGTCGCGTTCGACCACCTGCACCTTGTCGGTGTCGACCAGGTGCGCGACCTTGCCGTAGACGACGAAGAACGTGTAGCCGTCGCCCATCTCCTTGGCGTGCACCAGCATCGCCGGGTCCATGCCCATCTTGTTCGCCAGCTGGATCGCCGCGCCCTCGGCCCGTTTGTCGTGCGGGATCGGCAGGGTGAAGGACACCTGGACCATGCCGTCGCCGGTGGTGTCGCCGTAGGGCCGGATGATCACGAGTCCACCGCCGGGTTGTAGTAGTCGTCCTCGTGCTTCGCGACACCGTCCAGGCCCTTGCCGCGGTCGGCGGGGCGTTTCATCAGACCGAACGTCCCGTCCGCGATGGCCTCCATCAGGGTGTCGTCCTCGATCCGCTCCAGCAGGTCGATGGCCTCGCCGAGGACCTGCCGGGCGCGCCCGCGGATGAACTCGCCCGGGGTGAAGTCCTCGTGCAGGTTCCCGGCGCCGTTCAGGACGTACCGGACGTTCTGCAGCGCGATGTCCCGGTCCGACAGCCACGGGGTGACCACCGCCTCGGTCATCATCCCGACGAGCAGGATCCCCTGGCCGGTGAGTGCCCCGGCCAGGTTGAAGAAGCCGTCCAGGAGGTTGCCCCGGAAGACGTCCCCGGTCATGTGCTTGGTCGGCGGCATCCACTTCAGCGGCGCGTCCGGGAAGATCTCCCGGGCGAGCAGCGCGTGCGCGAGCTCCAGCCGGAACGATTCCGGGACGTCCGGGTTTATCTCGAACGCGTGCCCGAGCCCGAGCTGCCAGTCCGCCAGCCCGGCCTCATGGGCGAAGAACTCGTTCAGCAACTGCGAAACGGTCACCGTGTGCGCGGCGTCCACGGCGTCAGCGGTGGTGAGGTAGTTGTCCTCACCGGTGTTGATGATGATCCCGGCCCGGGCGTGGATCTGCCGGGAGAACCGCTGGTCGACGAAGGTGCGGATGGGGTTGATGTCCCGGAAGAGGATCCCGTACATCGAGTCGTTCAACATCATGTCCAGGCGTTCCAGCCCGGCCAGGGTGGCCATCTCCGGCATGCACAGCCCCGACGCGTAGTTCGTCAGCCGCACATACCTGCCCACCTCCTTCGACGTCTCGTCCAGCGCGGCCCGCATCAGCCGGAAGTTCTCCTGCGTGGCGTACGTCCCGGCGAACCCCTCCCGGGTCGGCCCCTCCGGCACGTAGTCCAGCAGCGACTGCCCGGTCGACCGGATCACCGCGATCACGTCCGCACCGGCCCGGGCCGCCGCCTGCGCCTGCGGGATGTCCTCGTAGATGTCACCGGTGGCGACGATCAGGTAGATCCACGGTCGCTGCTTCGGATCCCCGTACCGCCGGATCAGTCGCTCCCGCTCGGCCCGCCGCCGGTCGACGACCTTGAGACCGGCGGCGACCGCGCGCCTGGCACGCCTCTTCACCGCGCCGGGAGAGGCGGGCATGGTGAACCGCACCGACCCGGCCGCCGCCTTCTGGGCCAGCACTGTCACGTCCTCGATCCCGGCCGTCGCCATCGCGTGGAACACCGGCACCGCCACCCCGTGCCCCAGCCCGACGTCCGCCCGGACCGCGTCGACCAGGCGGTTCACCCACGGGATGCCGTCCGGGTCGGCCCCGGTCACCCCGGCCAGCCGCAGCACCGCCCGCTCCACCGACACGGTGGTGTGCGACCGTGCCAGGTCGACCACCGGCTGCCCGGCCCGCGCGGCCAGCTCCCGGGCCCGCGCGACCACGGCCGCGTCCAGATCCAGCTTCCCGGCCAAGAACCCGCCTCCTTCTTACCTCTGGAAAATCGTCTCGCCGTGCAGCACGGTGCGGACCGCGACCGGCCGCTGCGGCACCGAGCCGTCGATGTCCGGCAGCAGCGCCGGCAGCCCCTGGGCCAGCCCGGACGGGGTCTCCCAGGCCGCGAACGTGGCCGAGGCGCCCGGCTTGAGCACGCCCGCCGTGCCGATCCCGGCGGCCCGCCAGCCGCCCGCGCTGCTCGCCGCGAACGCCGACCGCACACCCATCCGGAACTTCGGGTTGCGCGGGGCCGCCGCGGCCACCACCATCGCCCACGGGTCCAGGGCGGTCACCGGCGAGTCCGAGCCGAACGCCAGGGTCACCCCGGTCGCGTGCATCGCCCCGATCGGGTTGCTGGCCAGGGCCCGCTCGACGCCGAGGCGCTGCGCGTACATCCGGTCGGTCCCGCCCCACAGCGCGTCGAACACCGGCTGCACCGAGGCGATCACCCCGAACTCCACCATCTTCGCGATCATCGCCTTGTCGATCAGCTCGACGTGCTCGATCCGGTGGTGTCCCTCCCGGATCCGGTCCACGCCGACCTGCTGGGCGGCCAGCGCGAAACCCTCCAGCACGGTGGCGATCGCGGCGTCGCCGATCGCGTGGAAACCGCCCTGGAAGCCCACCCGCACACAGTCCAGCAGGTGGCCGGCGGCCTGCTCGGCGGTCAGGAACGCCTCACCGCAGCCGTGGTCGCCGTCCAGGTACGGCGAACGGACCGATGCCGTCCGGGAACCGAGGGCGCCGTCCGCGTACAGGTCGCCGGCCGCCCCGTGCGCCCGCAGGTCCCGGGCCCGCTCAGCGCCGCCCAGTTCACCCCAGTAGCCGAACACCTGCGGCAGTCCCTGCCCGGACAAGGCCAGCACCGAGGTGAAGTCCTCCTCGCTGGAGGTGCCCGGCCCGCCGCACTCGTGCACCGCCGCGATCCCCAGCGACGCCGCCCGGGACAGCGCGGTCCGCTGCGCCGACTCCCTCTGGGCCGATGTCAGCGAACCCAGCGCGATCTCGCGGACCGCGTGGTGGGCCGCCTCCCGCACCCACCCGGACTCGTCGTAGCCGTGCACCCCGCGCGCGGCCGGCAGCAGCGCCGACGACGCCAGCGCCGAGTGCACCGAGGCCTGCGACAGGTACACCCGGCGGCCGGCGGCGGCCCGGTCCAGCTGCTCCGCCGACGGCGGCGTCTGATCCACCCACGTCGACTCGTCCCAGCCGTGCCCGTGCACCACGCCGTCGGCCGGGCGGGTCGCCGCGAACTCGGCCACCCGGTCCAGCAGTTCCCCCGGCGAGCGTGTCGCCGACAGGTCCAGGCCGTCGAACGCCAGGCCGGTGTCGGTGGCGTGCAGATGCGCGTCCACGAACGCCGGGGTGACCAGCGCGCCGGCCAGGTCGACGGTGACGTCCGCGGTGGGCGCGTCGGCGCCGTCACCGAGCCAGGCGATGGTGTCGCCGCTGGTCACCATGGCGGTGGCGCGGGGTTCCGCGGCCGAGTAGAAGCGGCCGTTCAGGTAGCGGACCGAGGGAGTCTTCGTCATGCCGGTCAGTCTGCCGCCAGGCGTGCCTCGAACAACGCGCGCACCGCGGGAACCTGCCGCAGCAGATCGACCGCGAACTCCGCGTGCCCCGGCACGAAACCGTTGCCGACCAGCATCGTCACGTCCGCGGCCAGCCCTTCGGCACCCAGTGCGGCGGCGGAGAAACTGGTCGCCATCGAGAAGAAGATCACCGTGCCGCCGTCGGCGGTCGCCATGATCGCGCCGTGCTCACATCCCGGCACGTCCACACAGACCACGGTGATGTCTGATCTGTGAGGAAGCACGTTCGCCACCGCGACCGGGTCCCGCGCGTCGGCGATCGCGATGTGGTCCGCCAGTCCGGCCCGGCGCAGCGCGTCCCGCTCCGCTTCATTGACAACCACGGCTTGGGTACGGGCACCGGCACGCCGCGCGGCAGCCAGCGTCAGCGAGCCACTCTTCCCGGCCCCACCCAGCACCGTCACGGTGACCGCCTGCCCATCGCCACCCGCCTGGCCGTTTGCCGCCGCCTCGCCCCGACCCTCCTTTTGTCCGGATTTATCGCGATAAGTGCGGATCATACGGTCGGTCAACGCCGGCGCCCCGCACACGTCGTACACCGCGAGGGCCAGCTCCGGCGGCAGATCATCGGGCAGCACCCCCACGATCGACCGCCCGAACAGAATCGCCGTCCCGTCGGCCGGCACCTGCTCGGACGATCCGTCCCATCGGGCGAGGCCATCGGTGATCAACAGCGGGGTCAGGGTGAGCGACACCAGCGTGGCCACCCGATCCCCCACCTTGACCGGCAGTGTCGACTCCGGCCCGACCTCCTCGACCACCCCGATCAGCATCCCGCCCGACCCGGTGACCGGATTGTGCATCTTGCCGCGGTCGGCCACGATCGCGCACACCTCGGCCCGGATCGCCGCCCCGTCCCCCGCATGTTTCTCCGCGAGCTGCCGATAACTGGCGGCGTCGAGGTTGAGCCGCTGCACCCGGATCCGTGTCTCGTCGGGTGCGATCTCCGGCGAGGCGTCCAGCCGCCAGGCCGCCTGGGGCAGCACTCCGGCCGGTTCCAGCACCCGTCGCAGACCCACAGTCATCGCCGAACCCCCTCGCAAAGAACTGCCGCTCGCATAAAACTATCGTGAACAAGAGCCTCTTTACCGTAAATCCTACGTCCATCCGGTTTCTAGACCGGATAATCTCCGGTACGTTGATCGGCATCCCAACATCAGGAGGGCCCGGTGGCAGAGATCGAGGCAGGCCAGCCGTACGAGTACCGGCGGCGTGAGCTGACCGAGCCGGACTGGACCCGGTTCCCCGGCTGGCGTGACGTCACCGCGGCCCAGTGGCAGTCCGCCCAGTGGCAGCGGGTCAACTGTGTGAAGAACGTCCGCCAGCTCCGCGCCGTCCTCGGCGACCTGGTCGACGAGGCGTTCTACGCCGACCTGGAGACCGATCAGCAGCGCCTGGCCACCATGTCGATGCTGCTGCCGCCGCAGATGCTCAACACCATGGTCCCCGACCAGGTGCCGGACACGGCCGCTTTCTACGCCGATCCGATCCGCCGCTACATGCTGCCGGTCGCCACCGACCGTCACCTGGACTGGCCGTCGCATCCGCACGCCAGCCGGGACAGCCTGCACGAGCACGACATGTGGGTGGCCGAGGGGCTGACCCACCGCTACCCGACGAAGGTGCTGGCCGAGCTGCTCTCCACCTGCCCGCAGTATTGCGGGCACTGCACCCGGATGGACCTGGTCGGCAACAGCACCGCCACGGTCGCCAAGCTGAAACTGGCCCAGAAACCGGTGGACCGCTATCAGGCGCACCTCGACTACCTCAAGACCCACCCGGGCGTACGCGATGTGGTGGTGTCCGGCGGTGACGTCGCGAACGTGCCCTGGAAACAGCTGGAGCAGTATCTGATGGGCCTGCTCGCGGTGCCGACGGTGCGTGACATCCGGCTGGCCACCAAGGCGCTGATGGGCCTGCCGCAGCACTGGCTGCAGGACGACGTGGTGGAGGGCATGCACCGGGTGGCGGTGACCGCCGAGCGGCGCGGGGTCAACCTGGCCGTGCACACCCACGTCAACCATGTGAACTCGCTGACGCCGACGGTGGCGCGCGCGGTGCGTACGTTGCTGGAGGTGGGTGTCCGGGATGTCCGCAATCAGGGTGTCCTGATGCGCGGGGTGAACGCCGGCGTCACCGAGCTGCTCGACCTGTGTTTCGCGCTGCAGGGTGAGGCCGGGATCCTGCCGTACTACTTCTACATGTGCGACATGATCCCGAACGCGGAGCACTGGCGGGTTCCGGTCTGGCACGCCCAGCAGCTGCAGCACGATCTGATGGGCTATCTCCCCGGTTACGCGACGCCCCGGATCGTCTGTGACGTCCCGTTCGTCGGCAAGCGCTGGGTGCACATGGTCGCCGGGTACGACCGCGAGCACGGCATCTCCTACTGGACCAAGAACTACCGCACGTCGATCGAGGCGGACGACAGCGAGGCGCTGGCCAAGCAGTTCGCCTACTACGACCCGATCGACACGCTGCCGGAGTCCGGTCAGGCGTGGTGGCGCGCGCAGGCGCTGCTGTCGGTCTCCTGAGCGCAGCCCCGGACACGACGGAAGGGCGGCACCCCNNCCCTTCCGTGGTGTCGTCGCCGTGAACCCGATGCCCTCGGCCGCCCTTACGGCCGCTGAGATCCTCCGGCGACGCCAGACCGTCTAGCTGAAGGCGTCGCGGACGTCCTTGCCGGCGTCCTTGACGTGCTCGCCGGCCTGCTTGGCGTGCGCCTGGGTCTCCTGGGCACGGCCCTCGGCGACGAGCCGCTCGTTGTCGGTCGCCTGGCCGATCCCCTGCTTGGCCTTGCCGGCCAGCTCCTCGGCCTTGTTCTTGACCTTGTCGGTGATGCTCATGGGCCAGCCCTCCTTCGAGTTGCGTACGTCCCAGGTGTTGCCCGGTCCGCCTACTTTTGAAACGACTTGTTCCGCAGCAGATCTCTCCGGTCAGTTCGTGTGCCGTTTTACGGCTCGATTCGAGCCGTAAAACGGCACACGAAGTGGAGACCCGTACGTCGACGACTCCGGTTCCCGTGGACGCGGCTGCTCACACCTCGCATCCGGCCACCTGCAAAGTGCAGACGGGATTTCGCATATGGCGCTCGCTGAAGTGCCATCAGCTACCTGCAACTTGCAGATGGCCGTTCAATGGGAGGACAGGGGTCACGAAAGGGTCACGACGAATGTCTGCTGACATGAGTACCGAGCGGAAACCCGTCCTCTACCGCAGTCCCCAGATCACCATCACGCACCGGCACGTCACCGTCGACGGCATCCGCATCCCGATCGGCCGGCTGCTCCCGATGGAGCGCTGCCTCACCTACCGGCGCCCGTTCCAGCGCACCCCCCGCCGCATGGAGATCCACGCGACCATCGACGGGCAGTGGACCGTCCTCTACAGCACCACCGACCATCGCGAGTTCGGCCGGGTCTGGCGGGCCCTGATCCGCGCCGTCGAACACCACCGCGACGACGGCTAGCGGCGCATCTCCCGGATCGCCGCGTCACCGGTCAGGCCCGACTCGGCCAGCAGACCGGCCATCTCGTGGAACGCGGCGGTCTCCTCCCGCTCACGCAGCAGCCGCCCACGCCCCGGACCGTCGACGAAGACCACGTCCGGATCGGTCACCCCGGCGAACTCCAGCAGCTCGAACGCCCCGGCCGGACCGGGCATCACGCCGTGCCGCAACGGCACCACGACGATCCGCATCCGTCCGTCACCGGCCAGCTCCTCCAGCCGGCCGAGCTGCTCCCGCATCACCCGGCCGCCACCGATCCGCCGCTGCAGCACCGCCCCGTCGAGCACCACCTGAACGCGAGGCGGCCGGGCCTCCCGCAACCGCGCCGCGAGTTCCGACTGCCGCCGCAGAATCAGATCAACCGATTGCGGTACGCCCACCGCGTCCGGCTTCCGGCCACACGCCACGGTCAGCGCCGCCGTCGCGTAGGCCTCGGTCTGCACCAGGTCCGGCACGAGCAGCGCCCCGAACACGGTGATCCGGTCGGCGGCACTCTCGTAGGCCACCAGGTCACGCAGCTCGGGCTCGATCTGGAAGCCGCTCCACCAGTGCCGCCGCCGGGCCGCCACGGCCATCTCGGTCAGCTCCAGGATCTCCCGCTGATCGGCGACCCCGTAGATCCGGGCCAGCGCCTGCGCGTCCAGCGGCGCCACGGTGACCGCCCCCGCCTCGATCCGGCTCAGTTTCGACAGCGACCAGTGGGTGCGGGCGGTGACCGCGCCCGGGGTCAGCCCGCTGGCCCGGCGCAACTCCAGCAGGCGGGAGCGCAGCCGGTCACGGGCCACCACGGAACCCATCGCCTCACCTCCGCGAGAGGTCCCACGCTACTCCAGCCCGGAGCGAACCGACCGGACGAAATCGACTGCTTCCGCTCCGGACGATCCCACCCGCGCCAGCTCGGCGGCGATCTCGCGGTAGCGGGTGACCGCCGCGGCGTCCCGGACGATGTGGTCGGCCGCCGCCGACTCGATGAACACCAGCGCCGGCCCCGGATCGGCGCCGAACTCCAGCAGCTCGAACACCCCACCCAGCCCGGCATGCCCACCGAGGGTGGTCGGCAGCACCACCAGCGTGACGTGCGGGTGGCCGGCCACCTCGACCAGATGATCCAGCTGCTCCCGCAGCACCCCGGCCCCACCGACGGCCCGCCGCAACACCACCTCGTCCACGATGGCCGTGATCATCGGCGCGTCCCCGGCGGCGGTGCGGGCCTGGATCGTACTCAACCGGTCGGCTCTGACCCCGACGCGAACCGTGACGCCCGGGTCGTCCTCAGCCGTCCGCAGAACCGCCGCCGTCGCGGCCCGGGCGTAGCGTGGGGTCTGCAGCAGCCCCGGGATCAGCATCGACTGGTAGACGGTGATGCCGGTGGCCCGCGCCTCACCGAGCAGATAGGTGTGGTGCTCATCGGTCAGGCCGTGCCGCGCCCACCAGTCGCCGGGCCAGGCGTGCGGAAGTCTCTCCAGCTCGGCCGCGGACAGTCCGAGGGTTTCGCGATGCTCCCGCAGCAGTGCGCGGACTCTCTCGCGGGCGATCGCCGGTTCAGGGGATTCAGTCATGGCGAGCCTCTCAGTTCCGGAGGTCCGACTACGGCGTCGTCCTGTGGTGGGTGACCGGACTCCAATCAGGAGGGGAAAGGTCAACGATACCCATCGGTAACGGCGAACGTCACTGCCGCAGAGCGGCCTTCGCCGCGGTCAGCGCCCGGTGCAGACTGTCCCCGGCCGGATCGGTGGCCAGCAACTCGTCCATGATGTCCCGGAAGGTAGCGGTGTCCTCCGTGTCGGTGAGCAGGAAGTCACTGGCCGGCGTCTCGATGAACACCACGTCCAGGTCCGCGTCCTCGGAGAAGGTGAGCAGCTCGAACGGCCCACCCAGACCCGGATGGACACCGAGCCGCAGCGGCAGCACCACGATGCGGACATGCGCCCGGGTCGCCATCTCGGCGAGGTGGTCGAGCTGGGCGGCCATCACGTCGTCGCCGCCGACCGGGCGCAACAGGACCGCCTCGTCGATGGCGAAACTCAACTGTGGCGGGAATTCGCCCCGCATCCGCTCCAGCACGGTCTCCTGGCGCTTCAGCCGCACGTCGACGACGTTGCGCACCTGCCGGTCCCGGGCCGGCCGGCGCAGCACCGACGAGGTGACGGCGAACGCGTACTCCGGGGTCTGCAGCAGCGCGGGCACGAACGTCGCCTGATAGCTGTAGAGGTGCGAGGCGTCGTGCTGGAAGGCGATGTAGTTGGTGAAGTCCTCGTCGAAGTGCTCGTCACGCCACCACATGCGCTGCCGGGAGGCCACCGAGAGCTGGATCAGGCGGCGCAGCTCGCCGTCGTCGGCGACCCCGTAGTGCCGGGCCAGGGCCTCCACCTCGACCGGCTGGATGGTGACCTTGCCGTTCTCGATCCGGTTCAGCTTGGACAGCGACCAGTGCATGGCCTTGGCCACGGCGGCGGCCGGGCTCTCGTCGCGCAGGGTCCGCAGGTCTTTGGAGAGCAGCGCCCGGGCGATGGCCGGGCCGGGATTCGGATCGGTCACGAGCCTCCCCTTTTACGTCCTGATTAACCTTAACCCGTCTGCACTTTGCAGACGGGGATTTGCGGTAGGCTCCGTGAGGTTTTCCCGGAGAGTCCTCACAAACCGGACATAACGCGGCATAATTTTTCCGTCCGGGCAACGGTGCCCGGCCGGTCACGTTAGGTGGTGAACAACCGTGGAAGAACGAGAGACCGCGCCGCGGTGGCGCAAAAGCTCTCGCAGCACCAACGGAGCATGCGTCGAGGTCGCCCCGCAGCCCGGCCACATCCTGGTCCGGGACTCGAAAGACCCCGACGGTCCGATCCTCACTTTCGACCGCACCACCTTTGCGAGTTTCCTCGCTGGCGTCACAGCGGGCGAGTTCGACCTGCCCCGCTAGGTCAAGGTCAGACCGTGTGCCGCGG